>JALOSO010000004.1 GCA_025458385.1 Paracoccaceae bacterium
ATCATCAATCTGGCGATCTGGGTCGCCGCCGACCCCAGCACAGACCGCCATCTGCGCGCCCATAGGATGCTCGATGCCCTGTTTGACGGGATCAGCCGCAACGGACCAGCGTAGCCCTGGATGCCCCCGCTCAACACCTGCCCCGGGTGTTCGCGGGTTGCCCGGCCCGACCGGAATGAATTGACGCGCGGATCACACCGGCCCTGCCGTTTTCGCGAAACACGGGGGATTTGCCCTGCCAGCAGCCGATGACGGCCGTTGTGACCGGTTCCGGGACCGGCAATATGGTCGCTGGCACCTGTAACGATGATCCGGGCGACGTGCACATCCACGTCCTGTCGGCAGCCCTGACAGGGCCCCGCCTGCAAGCAGCGCTTGACAGGCAGATCACGCAGCCCTGCGCCCCGCCCAGGCGGCAGCCGCTGCGCCAAAGGCTGCGAACAGCGGGCGCGAGACCGGATCCTCGCCCGCGCGCCATTCCGGGTGCCATTGCACCGACAGCGTGAAGCCCGGCGCATCCTTGACATAGATCGCCTCTGGCGTGCCATCGGGGGCGTGCCCGTCAATCACGATCCGCGGTCCGGCAACGGCAATCCCTTGCCCGTGCAACGAATTTGTCATCACCTCGGCCGATCCCATCAGCCGGTGGAACAGCCCGCCAGACACAAACCTGACCGGATGACGCAATGCGAATTTTTCGTCAACCGTGCCATCAGGGGGCATCCGGTGGTTCATCCGCCCCGGCAGATCGCGAATTTCGGGGTGCAGCGTGCCGCCCATGGCCACATTCACCTCTTGAAACCCGCGGCAGATGCCCAGAAACGGTTGCCCGCGTTCCACACAGGCGCGGATCAGCGGCAGGGTGATCGCGTCACGGCAGCGGTCAAAACACCCATGTGCCGGCGTTTCATCATGACCATATTCGCTGGGGTGCACATTCGGCCGCCCGCCGGTCAGCAAAAAGCCATCGCACAGGTCCAGCAATTCATGCACCGACACAAAGCGCGGATCGGACGGGATCATCAGCGGCAAACCGCCAGCCACCTGTGCCACGGCCTCGGAGTTTGAGGTGCCGGTGGCATGGACAGGGTAATCGCCATTCAGAAGGCTGATGTTGCCGATAATCCCGATCACCGGGCGGCGGGTGACATTTACCATGGGGCCGGGCCTGTAACGCTTGCGTGGCGCACCATAGGCGCGCTTTCGGGCAAGGAAAAGGGGCGCGGGTGAACAGAAGGGCTGCGCCTGCGCGCGCAAACCGGGCAAGGCCCGGCGTGCGGCCTTCACCAGACTGTGCCTTTCCTTTGGGGGCGTGCTGCGCGACTATTCCGCATCACGCGATCAAAGGAAAGTCATGCGCACCCTGACCCAGACCCTGACCCTGACCATTGCCCTTGCCACGGCCCTTGCAGGCCCGCTTGCGGCCGAAACGATCGATCACAGCGCCCATGCGGGCCATGCCAGCGATGCCGCGATGACGGCAGCCACCGAAGCCTTCATCGCCGCGAATGACCGAATGCATGCCGGAATGGCCATCACCTATACCGGCAGTGCCGATGTCGACTTTGTGCGCGGCATGATCGCGCATCATCAGGGCGCCGTCGATGCCGCGCGGATCGTGCTTGACCATGGCAGCGACCCCACGGTGCGCAGCTTTGCCGAAGGGGTGATTGCCGCGCAAGAGGCCGAGATTGCCTGGATGCAGGCCTGGCTGGCTGAAAACGCCCCCTGACCCCCTATCGCCCGGGTCGGCCGCATGGTTTGATACAGGCAGCGGCAAGAACAGGCGCAAGATATTATGCATATTCTGATCCTTGGGGCCGCAGGCATGTTGGGCCGCAAATTGGCCCAGGCCATTGCGGCAGGCGGTCTGCCTTGCGCAGCACTGACACTGGCCGATCAGGTGCCACCAGTGCCCCCCGCCCCGGCAACCGGCCAATGTGTGATCACCTGCCTGACCACCGATCTGGCCCAGCCCGCAGTGCTGGCGTCGCTGGTGGCGGGGCGGCCCGATGTGATCTTTCATCTGGCCGCGATTGTCAGCGCCGAGGCTGAGGCCGATCTTGACCGCGGCTATGCCATCAACCTTGATGCAACGCGCAGCCTGCTGCAGGCGGTATCCGCCCTGCCCGATTATTGCCCGAAGGTCATTTTCGCCTCGTCCATCGCGGTCTTCGGCACGCCCCTGCCCGACATCATTCCCGACCACCACCACCTGACCCCACGGTCCAGCTATGGCACGCAAAAGGCGATGGCCGAACTATTGCTGGCCGATTACACGCGGCGGGGGTTTGTGCAGGGTATCGCCTTGCGTCTGCCGACCATATGCATCCGGCCCGGCGCGCCGAACCGCGCGGCCTCGGGCTTTTTCTCGGGCATCCTGCGGGAACCGCTGGCCGGACAACCGGCCCGGCTGCCGGTGCGTGACAGCCTGCGCCATTGGTTCGCCAGCCCGCGCGCGGCAACCGGGTTCTTTGTTCGGGCAGCCCGGCTTGACCACGCCGCGCTGCAAGGGCAGATCGCATTGAACATGCCGGGACTCTCGGCCACTGTGGCGGACCAGATTGCCGCATTGGCGCGCTTTGCCGGGACAAAGGCCACAGGATTGATCCACCATGCGCCCGACCCGGCAATTGCCGCGATTGTCGAGACATGGCCACAGGCGTTTTCCGCAACGCAGGCCCTGGACCTGGGCTTTGTGGCCGACAGCAGCTTTGATGCCATCATTGCGGCCTATGTGGCCGATGATATGCCGCAGGGGTAACCCTGCCCTGCGCGGTGCCGGGTCGGTCAGCCGCCATCCGCCCCGGCAATCGCGGCCGCTGCGGCCGCGACGCCCGGCCCATGCGCAATGCCAAGCGCCGTCATCCCGGCCTCGATCACCGCCAGTGCCCCCAAGGTCATATGCGCGTTCACATGCCCCATATGCCCGATCCGCAACCAGCCGTCACTGTGCGGGTCTTCCGGGCTGGCCATGCCAAGGCCGATGCCCAGCGTCACCCCCGCCTCGCGTTCCGTCCAGGCCCGCAGGCGCGATGCATCCGGTGCGCCCATCCGCACCGATGTCACCGACCACCCCCGCGCCGCCGGGTCTGCCACATTCAAAGCGATGGCGGCATTGCCCCGCCCCCAGCCCATGACCGCAGCCCAGACCGCCTGCGCCAGCCGGTGATGCCGGTTCCAGACGGCGGGAATGCCCTCTTCGGCAATCATGTCAAGCGCAGCGCGCAGCCCGTACAGATGATGCGTCGGGGCCGTTCCGCACCAGACCTGCCAGAATTCATCCGCCGCCGCGCGCGGCCCCCAATTCCAGTAAGGCGTGCGCAGATCGGCCTTCACAGCCTTGGCCTTGTCGTTGAACCAGACAAATCCCATGCCCGGCGGTGTCATCAGGCCCTTCTGGCTTGCGGCCACCGTGACATCCACACCCCAGGCATCCATCCGGTATTCATCGCAACCCATGGTGGCGATGCAGTCAACCGCCAGCAGCGCCGGATGGCCCGTTGCATCCATGACCGCCCGCAAGGCCGCAATATCGGTCTTTACCGTTGACGAGGTATCGACATGCGTGGCCAGCACCGCCTTGATCTGGTGGCCCGTGTCAGCCTGCAGCGCTGCGGCCACGCGCGCCATGTCCGGGGCAGCCGCGCGCCCGAAATCCAGCAGGTCAACGGTGATCCCCATGGCGCGCGCGTGGTTGGCCCAGCCATGGCCAAAGCTGCCCACAGCCAGGACCAGCGCCCTGTCACCGCGGTTGAACATATTGGCATTGGCCGCCTCCCACACGCCATGGCCATTGGCGATATAGGCTGCGACATGCCCCGTCGTGCCGGCAAGCGCGCGCAGGTCGGGCCAAAGCCCGCTCACCAGATCATGCAGTTCACCGGCATAAATGTTCGGGCTGGCCCGGTGCATGGCACGCAGCACCCGGTCCGGCATCACCGAAGGCCCCGGAATCGCAAGGTAAGGCTGGCCGTTCGACAAGGACATCTGCACACTCCACCCGGTTGCCTGCTGGCTGGCTAGCATCCCGTCGCGGCACCCGCAACCTTGCAGCCGCCCAAGATTTCGGGCTATCTCGGGCGCGTGTGATACACCCTGGCCAAAGGCTGCCCCTTGCCTGACCCTGCCACTGCCCCAAACCCCCAGCCATCAGGCCCTGCCCGCCCATCAAAGCGGACCTATGCATCGCGCGCCATGTTTGCCCGGCTGTGGCGCAGCTATCTGGCGGCGCACAAGGGGCGCATGGCGCTGGCCTTTCTGTTCATGGTGATCGAAGGTGCCACCCTTGGCTTTCTGTCATGGCAACTGGAACCCCTGTTCGATGACGTCTTTACCGAAGGCGCCGACGGGGCCTTGCTCAGCGTCGGGCTGGTGATCCTGGCGCTTTTCCTGATCCGCGCCTTGGCCATGATCATCGGCCGTGGCCTGATGGCCGCGATTTCTGCCCGCGTTGCGGCCGCCATGCAGACCGATCTGCTGCGCCATATCCTGCGGCTGGATGGTGCGTTCTTTCAGGATCACGCACCCGGCCAGCTGATCGAACGCGTGCAGGGCGATACCATTGCCGTGCAGGGCGTCTGGTCAACGCTGCTGATGGGAATTGGCCGCGATCTGGTGGCGCTGATCGGGCTGGTCGCCGTGGCCCTATCGATCGACTGGCGCTGGACATTGGCCACGCTTGTCGGCGCGCCATTGCTGATCTTGCCGACAGCGGTCGTGCAGCGCTACATCCGGCGCAAGACCGACCAGTTGCGTGATCAGGCCGGGTTGCGGGCCACGCGACTGGACGAGATTTTTCACGGCATTCAGGCGATCAAGCTGAACCGGATGGAAGACTACCAGACAGGCCGTTTTGCCCGCATCGTGGCACGGATCGTGCGGTTCGATGTGCGCATGACCTTGGGCCGCGCCATGATGCCCGCCATGATCGACATCGTGACCGGCATCGGCTTTTTTGCGGTGCTGATGCTGGGCGGGCACGAGGTGGCGCGCGGCGAACGCACGGTCGGCGAATTCATGGCCTTTTTCACGGCCATGGCGTTGACGTTTCAGCCCATCCGCAGGCTGGGCGACCTGTCGGGCCTGTGGCAGGTGGCTGCCGCCAGCCTCGAGCGGGTCTATCGCCTGCTGGACACCCGCCCGCTGACACAGCGCTTGGCCTTGCCCACCGGGCAGCGGTTCAGTGCGCCGACAATCACACTGACAGATGTGACTTTTGCCTATGGCGAAACGCAAGTGTTGCGCGGTTTGACATTTACCGCCCCGGCAGGCGGGGTGACGGCCCTAGTCGGGGCATCGGGGGCAGGCAAGACCACTGTATTTCATCTGCTGACCGGCCTGATCGAACCCGATGCTGGCCAGATCCTGATCGCAGGACAGGACAGCGCGACCCTTTCCCTTGCCGATCTGCGCGGCAATTTTGCGGCCGTGTCACAGGATGCCGCGCTGTTTGATGAAACGCTGCGCGAAAACATCCTGCTGGGCCGCGACGCCCCCCCAGACGAGACATTGGCCCAGGCACTGGCGGCGGCCCATGTGGCTGATTTCGTGGCTGGCCTTCCTGCTGGCCTGGATACACCGGCTGGCCCACGGGGATCAGCCTTGTCGGGCGGGCAACGCCAGCGCATTGCCATTGCCCGCGCGCTGATCGCCGATGCACCGATCCTGCTGCTGGACGAGGCGACAAGCGCGCTGGATGCGCAGTCCGAGGCGCTGGTTTCGCAGGCCCTGGCGCGGCTGTCGCAAGGGCGCACGACGCTGGTCATCGCGCATCGGCTGTCGACGGTGCGGAATGCGGACAAGATCGTGGTCATGGATCAGGGCCGTGTGGCAGAAGAGGGCCGACATGACGACCTGCTTGCCAAGGGCGGCCTCTATGCCGGCCTCTACAAGCTGCAATTCAAGGGGGAATGATGGCAGAGGCCGCTTTGAACCGTGTCATCTGGCAGGTCACAGGCAAGGATGCCTTGCCGTTTCTGCAGGGCCTTGTGTCAAACGACGTGCTGCCCTTGGCCAAAGGGCCGGGCATCGTCTGGGCCGCACTGCTGTCGCCGCAGGGCAAATATCTGGCGGATTTCTTTGTGGTCAACACGGGTAATGCATTGCTGATCGACATCGCCGATCAGCTTGCCCCCGCCACGCTTCGCCGCCTGACCATGTACCGCCTGCGGGCCGATGTGCAGATCGTGCCAACAGATATGCCGGTGGCGCGCGGGCTGAGTGTGGCCCCGCCGGGCGCCCTGCCCGACCCGCGCCACGCGGCCCTTGGCTGGCGCGCCTATGGCATGGCGGGCGGTGCCCCGACCATAGATTGGGATGCCATCCGCGTGGCGCATCTGATCCCAGAGGCGGGGCGCGAATTGATCGTGGATGACAGCTACCTGCTGGAAATGGGCTTTGAACGCCTGCATGGCGTCGATTTCCGCAAGGGCTGTTATGTGGGGCAGGAAGTCACCGCGCGGATGAAGCACAAGACCGAGTTGCGCAAGGGGTTGGTGCAGGTGCGGTTGACCGGCACGGCGACTGAAGGCACCGAGATTACCAAGAATGGCAAAGCCCTTGGGACTTTGCACACGATCGCAGGTGATATGGGCTTGGCCTATCTGCGGTTCGACCGCGCGGATGGCCCGATGCAGGCCGGATCAGCAGAGGTTGCCTTGGCGTGAGCCACGATTTTTCGACGAAAAATCTGAATTTTCGTCGAAAATTCGTGTGTCTTATGCCCGTTCGGAATATTCCAGCAATTCCGTGTGCACGATGATCAGTTCATCCGCATTGATGAACGGCGGCACCATGATGCGCACGCCATTGTCCAGCACAGCCGGCTTGTAGGATTTGCTGGCCGTCTGGCCGTTCTGCACGGGTTCCGTCTCCACGATCCGGCAGGTCACCTTCTGCGGGATGGCCACGCTCAGCGCCTCATCGCCGTAATACTGCACCGTCGCCATCATGCCGTCCTGCAGGAAAGGCCGCCGGTCACCCAAAAGGTCGGCATCCAGTTCCGTTTGCTCGAACGTCTCACCATCCATGAACACAAGGCGCCCGTCTGTTTCATACAGGAACTGCTGGTCCTTGTTCTCCAGCTCCACCCGCTCCACCTTGTCTTCTGACCGGAAGCGTTCGTTCAGCTTGCGCCCGTCGCGCAGGTTTTTCAGCTCCACCTGCGCAAAGGCCCCGCCCTTGCCCGGTTTGACATGGTTCACCTTGACCGCCGCCCACAGGCCCGCGTCATGTTCCAGCACAAAACCCGGCTTGATTTCGTTTCCGTTGATCTTCGGCATTGTGGCAAAACCTTGACGAGATGTTGAAAGGATCAAGGCGCACCCTATATCTGGGCAGTTGTCCGCTGGCAAGACGACTAGATACGGTAGGGTTTGCGCGTAGTTATGTAAAAACTGCATGACAGCCATGAAAAAACAGTTGCCCCGAATCAGGCTTTAGTCGCTAGGTTCGCGGCATATCGGAAAAGACAAGAGACGAAGGGTGGGGCGACGGCATGGCCGATTTCGTGGATAGCACAGCGTTCAACTATGAACAGGGACAGCGCGCACGCAAGTTGTTTGCCGCCGTTGTGCTGGCAGCGCTGGATGATGCAATTGCAGATGACAAGAAGTACGGCAATGGCCCCGACCAGATCGCCCGCTGGGCCCGGTCACGCGATGGGCGCGAAGTCCTGTCTTGCGCTGGGATCGACCCGAATGAACGGGTGGTCAAAGGTCTGATGGAATTCGTTTCCAAAGGCGTGCGGACCTCGGTGGCGCTGTCGCGCGAAGAAAGCGAACGCCGTCATGCCCTCGAGATGGAAGCCGAAGCCGCCTGATCACGGATCAGGTCAGTCGGCCAAACACACGAACGCGCCCACACCGGGCGCGTTTTCTTTTTGGGCCTGTCGGTTGCAACCAGCTGATGCGCCTATCCGCCGTCTCTAGCTGTGGTCAGCCCCGGAATATCGCGGATCGATATCCTGCGTCAGCAGCGCGCGGTTGATCTCGGCCCGCACCAGTTTGCGCACATTGCGCGTGATCCGTTCGCCAAGCGTCCCCTGCAGTTCTTCCCGGATGATGTCGCGCACGATTTCGCGCAGCATGTCTTCATCCAGTTCCGTCAAGGGCGCCGCCTGGTCATCGGCCAGTGCTGCCAGGGCCGCTGCCTCGGCATCATCGGCCACATCGGCCTGCCAATCAGGCGCCGTAGCATCCTCACCCGCGAATTCTGCAGGCTGTTCAGCGGGCGCCGCAATCACTTGCGCCTCTTCCACGCTGTCAAGCACCGCAGGCGCCTCCCACGACGTATCGGGCCATTCGGGCACAGGCATCACGTCACCCGTCTCGGATTCATAGCCTTCGGCCGGGATCGCCGCACCAATGGTTGTGACGGTTTCAGCCAGATCCGCCGGCGCGGCGGCTGTCAGATCAACACGGTTGGCATGGTGCAGGAACATCGGGAACGGGCCGGCACCGTCTTCAGCAGCCTCGGCAGCAGCCCCGGCATCCCATTGCGGATTGGCGTCGTCTTGCGGTTCATCCTCAACCAAGGCGGCTGCAAGGTCTGCGTCCAGATCGATGTCCAGCGTCTGTTCCGCAGGCCCGGCCACGGCATCCGCTGCGTCTGGCACCACCCGCAGGGCTGGTGTCAACAGCAGCTTGTCTTCGGTGGCGGCAACGGGCCTTGGCCGCAGATCCTCGGTCACAAGGCGGCGGATCGAAGACAGCACATCCTCAATTTCAACCGAGGTCATCCGCTCCACCATCGCCGTTCGTCCTTCACTGCCCTGTCACCACCCGCCATGCGGATGGCATGCTTTGTCACAGCGTAACCCGCAAGTGCCCGCAAAACAAGAAATTGCGGCAAATTGATTAACGCCAGTGGCCCCGACTATTCGTTTGCGATCTTGCCCAGGATGCGATCAAGCGCCTCTCCCTGCGCCGAATGCACTGGGGCATCCTTGACCACGTTGTAATAGGCCGCCGGATCATAGGTCGGCACACCAAGGCCAAGATGATCGGCCGTCAGCAAGCCCATCGAGGCCAGCAGACGATAAACACCGACATAGCGCTGCGCCTCGGATTGCAGTTTGTCGGCGCGGGCATCCAGCAGCTCTTGCTCGGCGTCCAGCACATCAAGCGTGGTGCGCGACCCCAGCGTTGCCTCTTCACGGATCCCGTCAAAAGCCACCTGTGCGGCTGCGATCTGACGGCTGTTCGCCTCGATGCTGGCGCTGGTGACCAGAATGTTCGCCCAGGCATTGCCAACCGCCTGCTCAATCTGCACACCCACCTGCAGCAGCCCTGCCCGCGCAGCTTCGTCCTGCGCGATCGCCTTGCGCAGCAAAGACGCCTGCCGCCCGCCTGAATACAGCGTCTGGTTGATCGACAGGCCCAGCGACTGGCTTTCCAGACCATTGTCGGCAATGCCGATCCGGCCCTGCGCCGAAATCACGGGTTCAAAATCTGCCCGCGCCCGTTCGATCGACAGGCCCGAGATCACAACCTGATGCTGGCTTTGCCGTACCGCCGGATGTGTGCGCAGCGCAATCGCCACTGCCTCATCCTGCGTGCGCGCGGTGCGCGGGCTGGGTGGCAACGGTTGCAAATTGCCCGGATAATCCCCCGTCGCGGCCTTGTAAGCCTCACGTGCGATCAGCAGATCGCCCTCGGCCGCGGCCAGCTGCGCCCGCGATCCGGCAAGCCGCGCTTCGGCCACCGAGACATCCGTTCGCGTGATTTCACCCACATCGAACCGGTCTTGCGCTGCACGCAATTCCTGCGTGATCAGGCGCAGGTTGCTGCGACGCAGATCAACGATTTCCGTCGCAAGCCGGACATCGACATAGGCGGTCACAGCGGCAAGCAGCACGTCCTGCTCAACCGAAACCAGGCTTTCCCGCGTGGCCAGCACCGATTCCTTTGCAATCTCGATGGCCAGTGCCGACCGGCCGAAATCATAAAGCGTCATCTCGGCCGAGAACGCGAGTTGCGAATTGAGCTGGTCACTGTCGAAGACCACGCCGCCGGGTGTGCGGAATTCCTGATTGCTCCACTGTGATTGGATCGTGAATTGGATCACAGGTTGCAGCGCGCTGATGGCAACGGCCACGTCCTCATCCGCAGCGCGCAACACCGCCTGGTTCTGGTCCAGCAGGTTTGAGTTGCGGTAGGCCGCGATCAACGCATCGGCCAGCGTCTCGGACTGGGCCGCCAACGGGGCGACCCAGATCATGACCGATGCCAACAATCCCAAAGTCTTGCGCAGCATATCCCACCCATCCCTTGATCGGC
Organism: Paracoccaceae bacterium; assembly: GCA_025458385.1. GTDB lineage: Bacteria > Pseudomonadota > Alphaproteobacteria > Rhodobacterales > Rhodobacteraceae > JAAFHS01. The sequence goes on from JALOSO010000004.1 coordinate 10,281, forward strand.
CCGCAGCAGGCCGATCCATCCGCAAAAAGACCCGATCACGCGTTAAAGCCGGAAACCTTTGTTAACCGTAAATCCCGGCAAAACCGGGGCAGTCGCATTGAAAACCGACCGCCATGTGATGCGGCCATTCGCCTTGTAGCCAATCCGCGCCTCGCCCAAGGGACCGGTCATGAAAACACAGCCAATCCGCCCGCCATCCTTGATCTGGTCGAGGATGGCATCGGGCACAACCTCGACCCCACCCTGCACGGTGATCACGTCATAAGGGCCGTGCTTGGCCGAACCGGCCTGCAGCGGGCCATGAATGACGGCGGCATTGTCGACACCTTCGGCGCTGAGCGTATGCTGGGCCTCGGCGGCATGGGCTTCATCCTCTTCCACCGCCATCACCGCATCGGCCAGTTGCGCAATCACCGCGGCCGAGTAGCCAAGGCCACAGCCAAGGTCGAGAACGAGTTCATGTGGCTGAATATCCAATGCATCCAGCAGCTTGGCAAGGGTCCGCGCCTCAAGCAACACCCGGTTCGACCCAAGGGCGATGTTCTCGCCGACATAGGCCGCTTCGCGCAGCGACGGGGGCACATAAACCTCGCGCGGGACTGACAGCATGGCGGCGATGATCGGAAACTTGGTGACGTCCGAAGGGCGCACCTGAGTATCCACCATCATCACACGTCGCGCGGAAAAATCAGTCATGGCAGCCTCTTGCACGGTAAACCGCGCGGTTCAGTTCTTACGTCGCTTTTGTGGCACGTTTGCCGGACAGTGGCAACGGCAAGAAACACCGCGCCCCCGACGTGGCAGGGATTGTCAGCGTCAGGGGGCGATGCCGATGCGTGATCTTTTCACGTGCCGGGCGACAGGCCCTTGAAGCGTGATCCCATCCAGGTGGCGGCCTGTTCGCCCATGTGCCGAAACTTGTCCGACACGCTGGCAAGCTTTGCCTCCCATTCCGGGTTGGGGCGCTGGCCTTCGGTCACCTTGAAGTAGACCTGCATCATGCAGGCAATGCAAAAGGGTTCGATCAGCGCGGCCTTCACGGCCCAGGCGAAGACAAAGGCAAAGACGAACCCACCTGCCGCCACATCCCCCGGCATCATGTAAACGACCGCTGCCGCCGGGGCGAGCATCAGAAGGAACACCACAAAAGACAGCACCCAGGAGATAGCGGTCAGCCAGGCCGCGCTGATCAGCATCGGCTTTGCGTTCTGCGCATAAAGCACAAGCGCCTCTTGCGCGTTCTTCCAGGGATTTTCGGCCTTTGTGCGAATGGCCTGTGCGATCACCATCTCGTCAATCAGGCCGACCGCCAGCCGCAGATAGGCCCGCAATACGCCCATGATCTTGTCCAATCCGGGGATTGGAAAGAACGACATCAGCCCTTCGATGATTCCGGTAATGGCGCCGATAACGCCATGCACCAGCCGGTCCAGCGCGAACAGGGCCGACGCCTCGCCAAAACGGTCTCTGACAACGCCCCAAGCATAGTCGATCTGCCCGCGCCCGCCCGGCACCTGCCCGCCTTGCAGCAGTTCCACCATCACAGCGATATGGCCGGCCTTGACAAGGTAAAGCAGATAGTCGCGGAAAAAGAAGATCACGCCAACGGTGCCGCCAAAACCGATGGCCCCGCCCCAGAATGTGGAATTGACCTGAAACTCATCCGTGCCAAAGGCCCCGATGCCATAACCAAAGCCCGCGCCCGTACCCGTGATCAGGATGATGGCTGTCGTGATGCCAAAGTAGACGATCAGGCGAAAGACAAGGAACGGCAACGTGCGCGCCATCAATGAAAGCGCCGTACCAACAGAAAAATTCATCATTTGGGCAAACCTCTGCGTTTTAATGGGCAGAGATTGTCACAGGTGCGCTTGGTTAATCAAGCGCGACCTGCATCGCGCAGATGCCCCGCAGCCGGGATCACGGCCCCGGCTGGGGTGGCTGCTATACCAGCCGGGGCCGCGCCAGCATCTTGCGTTCGCGCAACATCGCGGATTTGGCCGTGCGGGCGATATCGGCGGCTGTCAGGCCTGCCTCGGCATACATGGCACCGGGGCTGGCCTGATCGATGAACTTGTCAGGCAATGTCATGGTGCGCACCGCCAACCCACCTTCCAGCATGCCGGCGTTCGCCAGATGATGCAGCACTTGCGCACCAAAACCGCCCGTGGCCCCCTGTTCCACCGTGATCAGCGCCTGATGGTGGCGGGAAAGCTGTTCGATCAGCGCGGTATCCAGTGGTTTGGCAAAGCGCGCATCGGCAACGGTGGCCGAAATCCCCTCAGCCTCCAGCATCTCGGCCGCTGCAAGCACCTCGGCCAGATGCGCGCCAAAGGACAAGAGCGCCACGTCGGTGCCTTCGCGCAGCACCCGGCCCTTGCCGATGGTCAAGGGCACACCGCGTGCGGGCAGTTCAACCCCCACCCCTTCACCGCGCGGAAAACGAAAGGCAATCGGGCCATCGTCATGGGCGATGGCCGTGGCGACCATATGCACAAGGTCGGCTTCATCACCCGCCGCCATCACCGTGAAATTGGGCAGGTTCGCGAGATAAGCAATGTCGAATGCGCCACAATGCGTGGGCCCGTCCTGCCCCACCAGCCCGGCCCGGTCGATGGCAAAGCGCACGGGCAGGTTCTGCAGGGCCACATCATGCACGATCTGGTCATAGCCGCGCTGCAGGAAGGTGGAATAGATCGCGCAGACAGGTTTCATGCCCGATGCCGCAAGCCCTGCCGCAAAGGTCACGCCATGCTGTTCGGCAATGCCCACATCATAAACCCGCGCCGGAAAGCGCTTGGCCACAATATCCAGCCCCGTGCCCGATGGCATTGCCGCCGTGATCGCCACCACACGCGGGTCGCGCGCGGCCTCATCGGTCAGCGCATTACCAAAGACCGCCGTATAACTTGGCGCGTTCGACTTGGCCTTGGCCTGTTCGCCCGTGACCGGATTGAACTTGCCCACGCCGTGATAACGATCAGCCGAAGCTTCGGCCGGCGCATAGCCCTTGCCCTTGACGGTGACCACATGGATCAGCACCGGCCCCGTTGCCCGCGCGCGTGCGGCGCGCAAGGTTGCCAGCAGCGTGGGCATATCATGCCCGTCAATCGGGCCGATGTATTCAAAGCCAAAGCCTTCGAACATCGTGCCGCCGCCCGGCGTGCCTGTCACCAGTTCCCGCGCCCGCCGCGCCCCATCGCGCAAGGGGCCGGGCAAAGCCGCCTCAAACCCCTCGGCTGCCGCCTTCAGCGCGGCCAAAGGCCCTTTGTCGGCAATGGAGTTCAGATAGGTCGACATCGCGCCCACGGGCGGCGCGATGGACATGTCATTGTCGTTCAGAATGACAAACAGCCGCTTTTTCAGATGGCCCGCGTGGTTCATCGCCTCGTAGGCCATGCCCGCCGTGATGGCCCCATCCCCGATGACGGCAATCGTATCGCCCACCGGCATGCCGCTTTCGCGCCCCATGGCAAAGCCAAGCGCCGCGCTGATCGAGGTGCTGGAATGCGCCGCGCCAAACGGATCGAATTCAGACTCGGCCCGTTTGGTAAAACCGCTCAGGCCGCCACCCTGCCGCAGGCTGCGCATCCGGTCGCGCCGCCCGGTCAGGATCTTGTGTGGATAGCACTGGTGCCCGACATCCCAGATCAACTTGTCCAGGGGTGCCTGAAACACCGCATGGATCGCGACGGTCAGTTCCACCACGCCCAGCGATGACCCCAGATGCCCGCCGGTTTCCGACACGACATTGATCACCTCTTGCCGCACTTCGGCTGCAAGGCGCGCAAGTTCACCATCGCTAAGGTGCTTCATGTCGGCAGGCCCTGAAACACGGTCGAGCAGCGAAAGATCGTTGGTCATCCTGGCCTCCATCCGGGGCAAAAAGTGCCGTGCAGGTATGGCCCGCACGGCACCAGGTTCCTGTCGCCAACAGGTAGGGAACCGGGCTGTGATAGAAGGCCCAGAATCAGGGTCAGCGACGACCCCGACCTTGTGTCCGGACGGCCGGTCTTGCCGGCCGCCCGACAATCTTGTCAGACCATTGCGGTCTGGTCAGGTGCAACCAGGGCGCCCATCGGTGGCGGGGCTTGCTGGCTTTCTTCCGGCAGCAGATAGGCCACGCCGCGCAATGCCACGAGAGCCAGGATAATCACCGTGACAATTGCCAGTGCCCAGCCAAAGCCGCGCCCCATTTCGGTTGCCACGAACAGATAGATCTTGGTCTTGCGGCTTGGTTCGTAAGAGAAATCGTCAGACATCATCTTCCCCTTCACTGATCCAGCGGCGCATAGCCGTGGTCCTGTGCCCAGACAAACCAGTTGTCCACGACTGTGCCCGTCAGCAGGATACCAATGCCGCCTGTCAGCGTCACCAGCACCGCAAACCACCAGGCCCAGCGGTGAATCCCCTCCATCGTGGCGTTGAAGCCCATCGTCCAGCGCCAGAACAGGGCCGCCCGTTCCGATGCCGTACCCCGGTCTGCAATCTGCTCCAGTTCCCGGTCACCGCCAAAGCGGCTGACAGCCAGGATGGTGGCCCCGTGCATCGCAAACAGCAGGGCGGAACCGTAAAGGAACGCAATGCTCAGGGCGTGGAACGGGTTGTAGAACAGGTTGCCGTAGGTCAGGCTGAACAGGTTGGTCCAGTCAAGGTGCGTGAAGATGCCGTAAGGCACGGCCTCACTCCACGATCCCATCAGGATGGGGCGGATCAGACCCAGCACCAGCACCAGCCAGATCGCGCTGGCAAAGGCCCAGGCAATATGCTTGCCCATGCCCAAGGCGGCGGCCCGCAGGTAGGTGCGTACCCACCAGGTGCAAAGCGAGATCAGGAAGAAGAAGCTGGCGATCAGCCAATACCCCCCTTCGCGCATCGGCGGAAAGCCAAGCCCGTATTCAGGCGCTGGCGGATCAAGCGACAGCCAGAACAGATCACGCATGAAGACCGCCGGGTTATAGCCCGCCTGATCCCAGAACCACAGGCCGACCATGAAGAACCAGACCAGCCCTGCGCCCAGCGAGATCACCCCGAAAGACCCAAGGTAGACCGGCCCCAGCTGCGCATTGCCCAGCCAGCCCAGCAGCGTCGAGAACCGCGCACCCTTTGTCCGGTTTGACAGGTCAACCGCCTCGACCAGACCCATCTCGGGTGCGGCGCGCACCTGAACCTGGGTGAAGATGTTTTGATACTCAGCCATTGACGCCTCCCGGAATGCCTGCCCACCAAGGCAGGTTCAGCCACCAGTCCCACCACGATACCCATTGATCGAACCAGATCGTGCCCGACACGATGATGCACATGGCACTCCAGAACCCTGCATTCAGCGCCAGCAACAGGCCCAGACGGTGAATGCCCAATGTGCCCACCGAATACCCGATCAGATCACGGAACATCGTGTCTTCATGGTCTGGCGTGCGCATTTCGCGCCCTTTTTCAGGGTTGGCCGCTGACAGGATCAGCCCGCCATGCAGCGCAAGGGCCAGCGCGTTCGTGAAGAAGAACGTGATGGCGATCATGTGCAGCGGGTTGTAGTGAAAGTTCCCGTATTGGTAGCCGGTATTCGACACCCAATCGAGGTGCGTCCAGATGCCATAGGGAAAGCCATAGTTCCAGGCGCCCATCAGGATGGGACGGAACACCACCAGCGTGACATAGGCAAAGATCGCAACCGCAAAGGCAAAGGGCACATGATAGCCCATGCCAAGCTTGTTGCAGATTTCCACTTCGCGCAGGGCCCAGGATACAAAGGCCCCGATGGCGCAGATGGTGATCAGTTGCCACAACCCGCCGTTCAGCAGGGGCGCAGGCCCCAGCCCGTATTCAATTGGCGGCGTGTCGATCGAGATCAGCCAGGGGTTCCAGACCCCCTCCATCGCCGTGCCGTAAAAAATCAGGATCGTGCCGAGGGCTGCGAAAAAGAACGTCGTGACCCCAAAGAAGCCGACATAGAAAGGGCCGACCCAGAAGTCGAACAAGTTCCCGCCGATCAGCGTGCCGCCTGGCACGCGGTATTTTCGTTCGAAGCTGAGCAATGCCATGCTTCATTCTCCGTGTTGGCAAGGGCCGCGCCCAGGGGCGTTGCCGATGATGGACATCTGCCAAGATCAGACGCACTGCCGCGCGCCTGCCTGATACGAGGTTTTGTTGCGGGCGGCCCATGACAGGCCGCCCGCAACAGGGGCTGCAGACCTATTCGGTCGCAGCGACGGGATCAGCCCCTACGGCCGCAGCCGTCTGGAACCAGTTGATGCCGTTGGACAACACCACCAGGTGGATCATTGCCGCCAGCAGGAACAGGAACACACCCTGGGCCACGAACACGCGGCGGGGGTCGAAGATCAGCCAGATCTTATAGAATTTGGACATTTTCGATCCTCCTCAGAACCACGGGCGCCAGATGTAGGTGGCAATGTGCGCGACGATGGCCACCATGGTGAACAGCCAAAGCCCGCTCATGTAGACGGAATGCAGCTCTTGCGCCTGCTCGTCAGTAAGACCTGTGAAGGACAGGTCGGATTTATCAGCCATAATGAACTCCGAAATGGCAGACGTCACCGCACACCCTGCGGCTGGGTTGCCAGGGGAGGTCCCCCAGCGGGCTCGACCCGCCCCCATCGGGGCCGGATCGAATTTTGTCAGCAGAGCGGGCGCACCCTGCGTGGCAATCCGTCTGCGCCGTTCAGGCGCGGAAGATTGATGGCGTAATCGCGCCGGCATCAGCCCAGGCGCGGGAAATCGGATTTTTCGCCGGCAGCTTGCGCTTGGCGATCAGGCTGGCCACCCACGCCACCAAGGCATAGGACAGCGCGCCCAAGAAGATCAGGGCGAAGTAGGCATAGAACTCGGCCTTGGGCGCGCGCTGTGGATGCGTCTGCTGGTGGCCACTGTTCGTCATGTGAACGCTCATGTCCGTTCTCCCCTCATTTGTGCAGGTCCCCGCAGGGCCTCCACCGTTTCCTTGACAACCCGCTCATCCCCCTGATCAAGCGCGGCCTTCTCGGCAGCGTCACGCAGGGTGCGCGCGGCGGAAATGCGTGTCAGCACCGGATGTTCCGAAACGATCCGGTCAAGTTCTGCCTGTGCGTCCGCATCCCAGGGGAAATCGCGGCGCAGGGTGGTTGGCGTGGAGGCGGCGGCATCCATGTCCGTGCCCAAGGGCAGGATGTGGAACAGCGCATCGAACAGGCCGTTGCACACCTCTTGCAGCAGGTAGACCGCGCCCGCATAGCCCATGAAGGGCGTGCCCGTGGCGCGCCGGATGGCGGCACCGGGAAAAGACGCCGGAATGAATGTGGGCTGCGGGCCAAAGCCACCTTTGGTTTCGGCCAGATACATCTTTTCGTTGATCGACCCCATCAGGATCAGCGGGCGATCCTTGCGGATCATCGCGCGCACCGCCTCGTTATTCGTCTTTTTGCCCGCCACCCGCGCCACCGCAAAGGCGCAGGGCAGGCCAAGGTCTTCTTCCAGAAACAGCCGGATGCCGCGCGCATAGGTTTCATTCGCCACAATGCCGAAGCTGGCCGTCGCAAAGAAATCCTGCGTGACGCTGCGCCACAGATCCCACAGGGGTTTCAGCGTGGAATGCTTTTCCTGTTCGATGAACGGTTCCGGGTCCAGCCCCAGCAATTCTCCCAGCTTGCGCAGGAACTGCGTCGTGCTCTCCATACCAATGGGCGCCTGCAGGTAGGGCTTGCCCAACACCTCGCACAGGCCCCGGCCGAATTCGCGATACATGCAGATGTTCACATCCGCATTCACCAGATGGCGCATTTCGGCCAGATGCGCGCCAAGCGGCATCACCATGTTGACCTCGGCCCCGATCCCTTCGACCAGGCGGCGGATTTCGTGCAGGTCCGATGGCATGTTGAACGTGCCGTACATCGGCCCAAGGATATTCACGCGGGGTTTTGCCCCCGCCTCACGCTTGGTCTCGGGCGGCATGCGGCCCTTGGTCATGCCGAATTCCGTGAAGATCCACGTCATCGCGCGATCCGCGCATTGCCATTGATCCTCATCAATTGTGCGCGGCAGGAAGCGCTGGATGTTCGTGCCCGCAGGCGTGACCCCGCCGCCGATCATTTCCGCGATAGACCCCGTCACCACCACCGCAGGCAAGGCCGGATCAAGCGTTTTCCACGCCCGCGCCATCGAGGCTTCGGTGCCCGAACTCATCTCGTCTTCGGCAAGGCCTGTGACGACGATGGGCAATTCATGGGGGGGAAGCGCATCGGTGTAGTGCAAGACAGAGGTCACCGGCAGGTTTTCGCAGCCCACCGGGCCATCAATCACCACTTGCAGGCCCTTGACCGCGCAGAAGGCATAGACCGCGCCCCAATAGCCGCCTGCCCGATCATGATCCTGGATCAGCATGTGGCACCTCTGTGGCAGAGGTCGGCAGCGGGGATTTCACACCCCCGCACCCCCGTGGGATATTTGTGCGACATTGAAAGGGTGGAGAGCATCAGATGAACTCCTCGGCTTTGGCGGCTTTGGCGGCCTTGTCGAGTTTCTTCTGGTGTTGCGCGCGGAAATCGGGACGCAGGTTGGGGGATGCTTCCCAGATGCCGGCCGTATCGCCCGTGCCCACACCTTCGAAGAAGGCGCGCATCTTGGACATGCGGCCCTGGTTGCCGATGGCGGCATTGACCACTTGTTGCAAGGACCCCGCGCCCGCAGGCCCCATGAGGGGGCGTGCGGAGATGAGGTTCGTGAAGTAAAGACTTGGAATACCGAGCTGTTTTGCCTTTTGCACCACGGGCGTTGTGCCCACGGCGAGGTCAGGCTGGAAGCCTTCCATCGCGGCGCAATCATCTTCAAGGCTGGCGCGGAATTTCACCACGGTGCCTTTGCTTTCCAGCCAGGCGCGGTCTGCATCCGACCATGCGCTGCGCGCGCAGGCGGTGCCGACATAGGGCACATCCGCCCCGGATTCGATCAAGAGGCGTGCCACCAGCAACTCGCTGCCTTCATAGCCCGACAGGGTGATGCGGCCCTTCACACGGCTGCCTTCGAGTGCGGCCTTGATCCCCGGCAGGAACGCGTTCTGCGCGACAGAGATCTTTTCACCAGCAATGCCATAAGCTTGCCCGATGTTTTTCAACCATTCCGCCGTGCCATCAAGGCCCACCGGACCGCCGCCCACAATCACCCGGCCTGCCGCCTGAAACTCGCGGATCGCTGCCGTGTAGAACGGGTGGATCGCGGCCACCACGCCGCAATCAAGGGCTGCATAAAGCTCGCGCCATTCGCGGCAGGGCACGACCGGGCCAGCCGCAAGGCCCATGGGGGCCAGCATCGCGCCAATCATCATCGGGTCCGCCGGGAACATCTCGCCCAGCAGCGCCACTGTCGGGCGGTCAGACCGCCCACGTTCGGGGGCCTGCACGGGGCCTGCCTCAATTTCGGCCCGCGCGTATTTCAGCATGGCACCGGCCAGCACATCCTTGGCTTCCGCATGGGTTGGCACGCCAAAGCCCGGCACGTCGATGCCCACGATGCGCACGCCGTTGATTTCAGACGGCAGCAGCTTTAACGGCACGCCAGAAGCCGTTGGAACACATAGGTTTGTCACCACCACGGCATCATAGCGTTCCGGGTCTGCCAATTCGTGCACCGCATCGCGGATGTCCTCGAACAGCTTGCCGGTCACCAGCGATTCCGAATTAAACGGCACATAGCCCACCGACCGGCGCGCGCCGTAGAAGTGCGACACAAAGGTCAGCCCATAGACGCAGCAGGCCGACCCGGACAGCACCGTCGCCACCCGCCGCATCCGCAGGCCCACGCGCAGCGAGCCAAAGGCCGGGCACATCGACTGTGGTTTGTCATGCGGGCCTTGCGGGTAATCGCGCGCGAAACCATCCAGCAGTTCCGAATTGCCTGCCGCCCGCGCGGCCGCCTCCATCGTCGCCGCACCCGCATGGCAACCCATGCCATCGGCAACCGAGGGCGGAAGGCTTTCGCCCGTCATCACTGGGGCAACACGGCCATCATATGTGGCCTCAGCGCTCACTTGGCACCTTTCAGGCGGGCAAGCGCTTCGTCGAATTTGCGCAGGGTTTCCAGATCAAGCATTGTCGTACACCACCTCCAGCGAAGGCTTTGCCACCGCGTTCTTGCCGCGCATGTCCATGTCCGTGGCGGGCGTCAGCACGAAATCCTTGCCCGTGGTTTCCGCATCGAACAGGTTCAACAGCCCATCCTGCGACAGCGGCGCCGGGCGGACGGGTGGCGCAATCCCCACCGCCTCGGCCAACTGGCCAAACAGCGCACCCCATGGGCCAGCCGCTGTGCCGACAATCTGGTAATTTGCTGATTTGCGGCGCAGATCCTCATCCGCCGGAATGCTCGCCAGCACCGGAATGTTCACCGCAGCCGCAAAAGCCGCCGCCTCGCCCGTGCCGTCATCCTTGTTGATCACCAGCCCCGCGATGCCCACATTCCCGCCCAGCTTGCGGAAGTATTCCACCGCCGAGCAGACGTTGTTGGCCACATACAGGCTTTGCAGGTCGTTCGAGCCGACCAGGATCACCTTCTGCGCCATGTCGCGCGCAATCGGCAGGCCGAACCCGCCGCAAACCACGTCACCCAGGAAATCCAGCAGGACATAGTCAAAGTCCCAGTCGTGGAACCCCAGCTTTTCCAGCAGTTCAAAGCCATGGATGATCCCACGCCCGCCGCAGCCCCGGCCCACCTCTGGCCCACCAAGCTCCATCGCGAAGACGCCACCGCGCTTGAAGCAGACATCGCCGATCTTCACCTCTTCGCCCGCCAGCTTCTTGCGGGTCGAGGTTTCGATGATCGTCGGGCAGGCCTTGCCACCGAACAGCAGGCTGGTCGTGTCAGACTTGGGGTCACAGCCGATCAGCAGCACGCGCTTGCCCATTTCGGCCATCATGTGGCTCAGGTTCGCCAGCGTGAAGGATTTTCCGATCCCGCCCTTGCCATAGATCGCGATGATCTGGGTTTTCTTCGTGGGTTCACCCTGCGGAACCTCCAGCGTCGGCTCCTCGTGCGCTTCATCGCGCAGCCGCGTGGCAAAATCCTTCAGGTTTGGAACGTCGTTCATGCGTGGCCACTCCAGTTCAGGATCATTTTCAGGCAGGCGGGGTCGGTGAAGGCCGTGTCATAGGCCGCGGCGGCATCTTTGGCGGCGGCGGTGTGGGTAATCAGGCCGGACAGGGACAAGGCCCCTGCATCCAGCAGTGTGCGCACGGCGGTGATGTCATCCGGCTGCCATTCGGCGGCGATGCGGAAACGCACCTCACGCATGAAGGCGGGCGGGAAGGTAAAGGAAACGGGTTCGGCGTAGAAACCGGCCAGAACAATCTCGCCGCCCTTGGCCACGTGGCGCACAAGCGTATCCAGCAGGCCAGGCGCACCCGAGGCATCATAGATGGCCCGGTAATCACGGCGGGAATCGGTGGCGGGGTCGATGACGTCATACCCGGTGGCACCCGACCGTCGTGCAGGGTTGGTTTCCCAAACCACAGGCTGGCCACCCGCCGCAACCGTCAGCCGCGCGAGCAGGCGGCCAAGCGTGCCGTGCCCCACGATCAGATCGGGCAGTGCAGTGTTGAACCCGGCAATTGCGTGCCGCGCGGTGGCGGCCAAAGCAAGCAGTGCGCCTTCGGCACGCAGGCCGGCATCCACCCGGATGGCCCGCGCGGCGGGTGTGACCAGATGGCGCGAGGCCGCGCCAAACAGCCCGCGCACGTTGTTTTCAAAGCAATTTGCGCCCGGAACGAACACCCGGTCACCCACGGCAAGGCCCGTGTCGGCGGCGGCCTCAACCACCTCGCCCACGGCCTCATAGCCCGGCACTAGCGGATAGCCCATGCCGGGAAACGGCGGCATGGTGCCCGACCAGAACAGCTTTTCCGTACCGGTGGAGATGCCGGAATGCGTGACCTCGACAACCACATCACCCGCCATTGGCCGCTTCAGCCCAAGGGTTTCCACCCTTAGCGCCTTTGGCCCGGACAGGATGACGGCATCGGTCAGCAACGTGAACTTCTCCCCTTTCGCCCCGCGCCTGCTTTATGAGCAAGCGCGCAAGGCGGAATATCTAAATGTAACATTAAACTTACAAACGATACTGTCAATCTAAATAGACAGTTTGCCTCAGCCCTTTGTGGCTGTAACCACGCTTGTCACAAAGGATCGAAAGCCCGGGCGGCTTTCAACGTGGGTGAACCCGGCGGCGCGCAGCAGGCCCGCAATGTCAGCAGCACTGCGGGTACGGCCGGTTTGCATGGCCATGGTGTAAAGCGCAAAGTAGACATCGGTGGCGGGATCGGGCTGCGCGCCGCCGGACATGGGTTCGGAAATCAGGATGCGTCCACCGGGTGGCAGGGCGGCATGGACCTTGGCAAGCAAAGCAGTAACCGTCGAATCAGCATGGTCATAAAGCACGCGGATCAGGCTGATCGTATCGGGGCCTTCCGGCAAAGGATCATCGCGGAAACTGCCGGGATGGATCGTGATGCGATCCGTCATCAGGCCGAAACGCGCACCGGCAACCACGGCAGGCAGGTCAAACAGCGTCATCCGCAGCCGGGGATGGGCGGTACCAATGGCACGCAGGAAAGCCCCGGTTCCACCGCCGATATCCATCAGATGCCGGGTTTGGGAAAAGTCGAACAAGCCCAGCGTATCGGCGGCAACAAGGCCCTGACTGTCAGCCATCAGCCCAGAGTAAAGTGCCGTCACCTCCGGGTCGGTCGCCCCGCCCGCGCCAAAGACATAGGGCCAGAAACGGGCAAGTTCGGTCTGATCATGCCCTTTCAGCAAGGCCACGGGATCAGCCAGATCGCGGTAAAACGCCCCATGATGACGCACCATCGCCTCCAGCCCCGGCACAGTCAGAAAGGCCGCCCCGCGCGCGGACAAATGCCACAGCCCGCGGCGTTGATGGAGAAGTTTGAGGGCGGCCCCCGCCTGCAACAGAATACGCATGCGATCGGGGGCAAGGTCGGCCCTTGCCGCAAGGGCTGCCGTGGTGGCGGGGCCGTCATGCAGCGCGTGCAGCACCCGCAATTCGACAATGGCCATCAGCGCCTGCGATTGCGCAAAGCCCGACACGATGGAAAACAGCGCCCGCCCTTCAGCCCGGGCAAGATGCCTAAGCCCCGGAATTCGTGCACAAAAGGCGTGAAACGCAGGGCTGGCGGCCAGCCTTGCAGGCCAGCGCAGCCCTGATCCGCGCGGCGCATCATGCCCGCCGATAGGCAGATCGGCCACTTACTTGCCCGCCCGCGCGCCCTGCGGCGTCAGGTTCACCGGCGTCATCTTCTGGGCATAGGCCCGCACCATCTGCGCCAGCATCGCCTCGCCCGGACAGGACGGGATCGATGAAATCGCCCCACCAAGGATGTCTTTCAGGTGCCGCACCGCCCCTTCGATGCCAAGACTGGTCACCGCATTGGGGCGTGCATGCAGCACATCCTGCCCTGCCGGTTTGCCCATCTGTTCCGCCGTTTCCAAGGCATCGCGCAGGTCATCGGCCACCTGAAACGCCTCACCGATCCGCGCGCCTAGTTCTTCCCACGGCTCTGCGTCCTGCCCCGCCGCGATGGCCCCCATCTGCGTGGCCGCAATGAACAAGGCCCCCGTCTTGGCCCGGTGATAGGCCGCAAGGTTCACCTGCGCCTCGCTCTCCCACCCCTGCCCCGCACAGATGCCAAAGGGCATGCCCGTGCGTTTCGCCAGCACCTGGATCAACTGCAAAGCCCGCCCCGGCTGGTCACCCGCCGCGCGCGCCAGCACCTCGAACGCCATGATGATCAGGCTGTCGCCTGTCAGCACCGCCAAGGGCTCGCCAAAGGCGCGGTGCACGGTGGCCTTGCCGCGCCGCAGGTCGGCATCATCAAAGGCCGGCAGGTCATCATGCACAAGGCTGGCACAATGGATCAACTCCAATGCCGCCGCCGACGCATCGGCCAGCGTCGGCCGATCATCGCCACAGGCCAGCGCGACCGACAGCAGGATCGTTGGCCGGATTCGCGCCCCGCCCGGCAGCACGGCGTAGGGAAGTGCGGCCCCCAGACGCGGCGGTGCGGCGCCCCCCATGCCAAGCGCAAGCGCGGCATTCACCGCCAGATCGATCCGCTGGTTTAATGGCATCGTTGCGCCCTTCCTGCTGGCTTGCCTTCGCAATCTCGCATTGCGCGATGTAACTGTAAACAAAATCTTACACTGCACCGTAATATCTTCTGGACAAGTCCAGTCGGCGGCGCATCATGCAGGCCATGGCACAGGCAACAGGACAGTCAACGCGCAGCATTGTCATCGGCGCCGGTTTTGGCGGGCTTGCCGCTGCGATCCGGCTGGCGGCGGCGGGCCATGCGGTCACCCTGGTCGAGGCGGCAACCAGCCTTGGCGGAAAGGCCCGCGCCGTGTCATCCGCAGCCGGGCCGGTCGATACCGGCCCCACCGTGCTGACAATGCGCGCCGTATTCGACGATCTTTTCAACCTTGCAGGTGAACGGCTGGAGGATCATGTCACCCTGATCCCGCAACCCATCCTTGCGCGCCACTGGTGGCCCGATGGCACGACGCTGGACCTGACGCCTGACCGCGCCGCCAACATCGCCGCGATCACCGCCTTTGCTGGTGCGCGCGAAGCCCGCGCCTTTGCCCGCTTTGACGCCATGGCCGAAAAGCTGCGACTGGCTTTTGATGCGCCCGTCATGCAAGCGCCCCGCCCCGATCTGCGCGCCATTGCCCGCGCGGCCCTGGGCAGGCCCGCGATCTGGCCCGCCCTGCTGCCCGGCATGACGCTGGACCGCCTGCTGCGCCTGATGTTTCATGACCCGCGCCTGCGCCAGCTGTTTGGCCGCTATGCGACCTATGTCGGTGGGCGGCCAACCCATGTGCCTGCCGTGCTTGCCATCATCTGGCGGGCCGAGGCGCAAGGGGTTTGGGCCGTGCAAGGCGGCCTGCATCATCTGGCGGCGCAGTTGGGCGCAGTGTTTGAACGGCTTGGCGGACAGATGTTGCTGAACACGGCGGCCAGACGCATCGTGAAACAGAATGGCCGGGTCACCGGCGTGGAAACCGCGACGGGCCATCTTCAAGCGGATCACGTGATCTTTGCAGGTGACCCTGCCGCTCTGGCCAAGGGGCTGCTTGGCAATGCCGCCAGCGACCTTTTGCCAAAGGCCGCAACTGCGCCCCGCAGCCTGTCCGCCCATGTCTGGGCCTTTGCCGCCACGCCATCCAAACTGCCGCTTGTCCACCACAATGTCTTTTTTACCGCTGATCCGGCCCGTGAATTCGGCCCGATCGGCAAGGGCCAGCCACCCGAGGCGCCAAGCCTTTACGTCTGC
Source organism: Paracoccaceae bacterium (assembly GCA_025458385.1). GTDB lineage: Bacteria > Pseudomonadota > Alphaproteobacteria > Rhodobacterales > Rhodobacteraceae > JAAFHS01. The sequence continues at coordinate 25,616 of JALOSO010000004.1, forward strand.
GCAGAGGACCGTGCTGGCGGCACGCCGACTGGCACGGAACGGTTTGAAATCATCGTCAACGCCCCCGCCGGCCTGCCTGCAACGCCTGAGGAAATCACGCAATGCCACACACGGACCTTCCAGACACTGGCGCGTTTCGGGCTGACCTTCAGCCCCGAGCCGGGGCCAGCGGCCCTGCTGACGCCTGCAAAACTGGCGCAGCTTTTCCCGGGCTCGCAAGGCGCAATCTATGGGCGCAGCCCCGAAGGCATGATGGCGACATTCGCGCGGCCCACGGCAACCACAGCGCTGCCGGGCCTGTATCTGGCGGGGGGCGGGTGCCATCCGGGGGCGGGGGTGCCGATGGCAGCCCTGTCCGGCAAGCATGCGGCCGCAGCGATCTTGACCGCCCCGATTTCCGCGTGGAGGTCTCACCCGATGGCTATGCCTGGTGGTATGTCGACGGCGTCAGCGACGCCTCAAGTCCGGGCGGCACCCGCGCCATCAGCATCATCGGCTTCATAGGATCCGTCTTTTCGCCGTGGTATGCCTGGTCCGGCAGGCGCGATCCGCAAAACCACTGCTGCCTGAACGTCGTCACCTACGGCCCCGGCGGCCGCTTTACCATGACAGACCGTGGCCGCCCGGCCCTGCGCCAAACACGCGATGCCTTGGAGATCGGCCCCTCGGCCATGCGCTGGACGGGGCGCGAACTGGTGATCGAGGTAGATGAGATCAGCAGCTTTCCCCTGATCGGCCGCGTAAAGGGCACCATCACCCTGACCCCGCAAGCCATTACTGACCAAGAGGTTGCCCTGCACCCCCGCCACATCTGGCGGCCCTTTGCGCCCATGGCGCAGATCGAGGTGAACCTGACCCAAGGCCACCGCTGGCAGGGGCATGGCTATTTCGACGCGAATTTCGGCACGGCGGCCCTTGAGGCGGATTTTGACCGTTGGACATGGGGCCGCTTTCCGCTGCATGACCGTGCCGTCTGTTTCTACGATGCCACCCGCCGTGATGGCAGCACACTTGCCCTGGGCGTTGAGGTCACGCCTGACGGCCACTTGCGCGAGATCACCCCGCCCCCTCTGACCCGATTCGCCCGCACGCGATGGCAGGTTGCCCGCGATACACGCGCCGACCCCGGAACAAAGCCGCGGCAGGTCATGCCCATGCTCGATGCGCCGTTCTATTCCCGCTCTGTCGTTGAAACCACGATCGACGGCGAGGTCAGCCATGGCGTGCATGAGGCGCTTGATCTGCGCCGCTTTCGTAATCCACTGCTGAAATTCATGCTGGCCACCCGCGTTCCCCGCCGCTACGGCTGGCCCGCCCGCGCCTGAAAATTTTAGTACTAAAATTTTCAGCTGGTCCGGTTCAGCCGCCAGACGGAAAAATTCAGCGCCCCGGCCACGGTCACCCACAGCAGATACGGCGCGAACAGCAGGCCCGCCACCCGGTCATGCCCCCAGAACGCCAGCATCGTCGCCGTCACCGCCAGCCACAGGCACCCCAGCACCACCAGCCCGGCCCCCAGCCGCCGCAAGCCAAAGAACACCGGCGTCCATAGCGTATTGAAGGCAATCTGCACCGACCACAGCGCCAGCGCCAGCCCCGTGCCCGGCAGTTGCGCCACGCGCATCGCGGCCAGGCTCATGCACAAATAAAGCGTGGTCCAGGCCAGTGGAAACAACCAGTCCGGCGGGGTCCAGACCGGTTTGTTCAGGCTGCGATACCACGCCCCCGGCATGAACATCGCACCTGTTGCCGCCGCCGCACCGCAAGCCACAAGATAGGTAAAGAACAGCGTGTAATCCATTGGTGGCACTCCCCGATGTCTTTTGCAGATAGTGCAAAAGGCCGACTATGCCATCCCCCGGTCACGGGCCTCAAGCTGGGCCAACACCGAAAGCAATGCATCTGACCGGGCCGGGGCTGCCTGCGCCTGTGCCGCCGCCTGCACCAGAAACGCCACTTCCGGCACCACCCGCGCATGCAGCACGGATGAGCGTGGCAAGGCCAAGGTCACTGCACTGCGCGCAAAAGCCAGCCCCAACCATCCCAGTTTGCGCCATTTGCCCGTACTGGCCCGGCCTGTGACGGAATCGTATCGGGCTGCGGCAACCCGTCCGCCGATCCCCGCATAGATATGCCGCGCGGCAAAAATGCCGGGTCGGCAAGCCACTGGCAGGGCCGCGACGCCCGCTTCGGCCCGCTGATAATGTCGATCTGCCTCGACCAACAGCCGTGCCGTGGCCCGCCGCACCCCTGTACAGGCCTGCGGATCTGCCAGAAAGCCCTGTGGGTCAACACCTTCGGCCCGCAGCCAGTCCTTTGGCAGAAACAGCCGTCCGGCCCGCGCATCTTCGCCCACGTCGCGTGCGATGTTGGTCAACTGCATCGCCAGCCCCAGGTCGCAGGCCCGCGCCAGCGCATCGGCATCGCGCACCCGCATCAACACACACATCATGGCCCCGACAGCCGCAGCCACCCGCGCAGAATAGGCCAGTACGCCCGACAGATCATCATACTGCCGCCCCACGGCATCCCAGGCCAGGCCTTCCAGCAGCGCATCCGGCAGGGCGCGCGGCATGTCGAAATCAGCCACCACGGCAGCAAAGGCGCGATCAGCGGGCGCATTGCGTGGCCGGCCGGCATAAACCAGATCAAGCCGGTCGCGCAGATGCAGCACCGCAGCCGCCTTGTCATCCCCATCGTCCACCGCATCGTCGGCCAGCCGACAAAACGCATAAAGCGCAAGCGACGGATCGCGCACACGGGACGGCAGCAGCCTTGATGCCGCGTGGAAGGACAGGGATCCTGTCCTGATGGCTGCCTTGCAGGCCGCAAGATCGGCGGGCGCAATCATTCGGCAGCCAGCGACATGGGCAGTGTTGCGCGCAGCGGGGCATCCGGCACCAGCTTGCCCAGCACCTCGGCCGAAGCGATCACCCCTGGCAGGCCTGCGCCCGGATGCGTGCCCGCCCCGGCCAGATACAGGCCCGGCAATTCCTCAGACACGTTATGCGGGCGGAACCAGGCCGATTGCAGGATGCGCGGCTCGATCGAGAACCCGGCCCCATAGGGCGAAAGATAGCGGTGCTGAAACGTCAGCGGCGTAAAGACACGACTTGATGTAAGATGTGAAGAAAGGCCTGGAAGCAACTGTTCTTCCAACACTTTCACAACCTTCTGTCGATAGGGTTCAGCTTCAGCTTCCCAATCAACCCCGTTGTCATGGCCCAGATGTGGCACGGGCGACAGCGCATAGAACGTATCGTCGCCTGCGGGCGCGCAACTCGGGTCTGTCACCGAAGGCCGGTGAACATACAGGCTCATGTCATCGGCCAGCTTGCCCTTGATGAAGATATCGCGCGTCAGGCCCTTGTAGCGCGGGCCGTTCAGAATGGTGTGGTGCCCCACATCCGGCCACAGGCCTGCCGTGCCTTTCGTGCCAAAATACCAGACGAACAGCCCCATCGACCAGCGTGTCCGCTTCAGCCGCGCAGATGTCCAGCGTTTGCGCGGCGCATGGCGCAGCAGGCGATCGTAGGTGTGCCCGGCATCGGCATTCGAGACCACCAGCGGCGCACGCACAACCTCGCCGCCCGCCAGCCGCACCCCCGCCGCCCGACCGCCTTCGATCAGCACCGCGTCAACCTCGGTATTCAGGCGCAGCACACCGCCCTGCCCTTCGATCACACGGCCCATTGCCGCGGCGATCGCCGCCACGCCACCCATGGCGTAATGCACGCCGAAGGCCGCCTCCAGATGGCTGACAAGCGCATACATGCTGGTCACATGGAAAGGATCGCCGCCGATGAACAAGGGATGGAACGACAGCGCCATGCGCAGCCGCTCATCCTTTACCCGCCGTGCCGCATGCGCATAGATCGACCGGTCCGCCCGGAACATCGCAAACTGCGGCAAGACCTTGATAAGGTCCCACAGCCGGTGCATCGGCCGCCGCCCCAGATTTTCAAACCCGAACTGATAGCGCGCCTCGGCGTCGCGCAGAAAGCGCGCATAGCCCGCGCTATCCCCCGGTGACAGCCGTGCCACCTCGGCTGCCATGGCGGCCTTGTCGCCGCACATGGTGAATTTCGATCCATCCCGCCAGCGGATTTCATAGAACGGGTCCATCGGCACCAGCGTCACGTCGTGATCAAGACGCCGCCCGCATGCAGCCCACAGATCGCGCAGGCCCTGTGGCACCGTCACGATCGTCGGCCCAAGATCAAAACGATGCCCACCTTCGCTGATCGCAGTGCCACGCCCGCCAGGCATATCCAGCCGGTCAATCACCGTAACGCGATAGCCCTTTGCCCCCAGGCGCATGGCTGCCGCCAATCCGCCAATGCCGGCACCGATGACAATGGCGGGCGGGGCGGTGGCGGGGATCGGGTCACAGGATGTATCGCGCATGACGCAACCCTACGACTGTCTAGAAAAATTGACAACTATTGTCTTGCGACAGACAGCCAAGGCTTTACCTGCCTGCAAACCCGGATTAGCCTGTCAATCGAACGTTACAGCAAATGGGTTCAACCATTCAGACCGTCAGCCTATCCCTGTTCCGCTTTGACGGGCCATTCAACCGCGCCTGGGTCATTGGCCAGATGGGCGCGGCGCGGTTGTCATTCATGCGGATGCGCGACGTCGCGTTCTGGAAGCTGTGCGGATCGGGCACCGGCGAAGGATTTACCCCTCGGCCGAACTGGGGCGTCTGGGCGATTCTCGCCGTCTGGCCCGACGAAGTGACGGCCCGCATGCATACCCAATCTGCGCCGGTCTTTGCCCGTTGGCGTGCCCGGGCCGGCGAAAGCTGGACAGTCTATCTGTCACCGACATCGGTCCGGGGCGCATGGTCGGGGCGCACACCCTTTACCGCCGAGGACAGCCCCCATGGCCCGGTGGCAGCCCTGACGCGCGCCAGCATCCGCCCGCGCAACCTGCTGCGGTTCTGGCGGCGTGTGCCCGATATTTCGGCGGTCATCGGAACGGACCCGAATGTCGCCTTCAAGATCGGCATTGGCGAGATGCCAATGCTGCACCAGATCACGTTTTCGCTTTGGCCAGACCCTGCCAGCATGGCGGCCTTTGCCCGTGGCAATGGCCCGCATGGTTGCGCGATCAAGGCCGTACGTGACGGCGACTGGTTTGCCGAAGAACTTTACGCCCGTTTTCGCATTCTGGGGTCTACCGGCACCTGGGGTGGGGCCAACCCGCTGAACCGTCTTGATTTTCCCACTGACCACCCGCCTGAAAGCCACGCTGCATGAGACAACCCTTTCCGTTCAGCGCCATCGTCGGGCAAGAAGCGATGAAACAGGCCATGGTGCTGACGGCCATTGATCCCAGCATCGGTGGCGTGCTGGTCTTTGGTGACCGGGGCACCGGCAAATCAACGGCCGTGCGCGCGCTGGCGGCCCTGTTGCCCGAGATTTCGGCAGTTCAGGGTTGCCCTGTCAACAGCCCGGCGCCGGACCTTGTGCCCGACTGGGCGCAGGGGGTGGGCACGAAGATCATCAAGAAACCGACGCCGGTGGTGGACCTGCCCCTTGGCGTGACCGAGGACCGCGTTGTCGGCGCGCTTGATATTGAACGCGCCTTGACACGCGGCGAAAAGGCGTTCGAGCCGGGGCTGCTGGCGCGGGCGAACCGGGGATATCTGTACATTGATGAAGTGAACCTGCTGGAGGATCACATCGTTGATCTGCTGCTGGATGTGGCCCAATCCGGCGAGAACGTGGTGGAGCGTGAGGGGTTGAGCATTCGACACCCCGCGCGTTTTGTGCTGGTAGGGTCGGGCAACCCGGAAGAAGGCGAACTGCGCCCGCAACTGCTTGATCGCTTTGGGCTTTCGGTAGAGGTAACCTCGCCCCGCGATGTGCCGACGCGGGTAGAGGTGATCACACGGCGTGATGCTTATGACCGCGACCATGACAGCTTCATGGCGCATTGGCGCGCGAAGGATACACGGTTGCGCAACGCGATCTTGAAAGCGCGCACGGCGATGCCGGGGCTGCAGACGCCGGCGTCGGTGCTGCATGATTGCGCGGCCTTGTGCATTGCGATCGGGTCGGACGGGTTGCGGGGCGAGCTGACGCTGCTAAAGGCCGCGCGGGCGCAGGCGGCGTTCGAGAAATCCACCGCCGTCACCCGCGCACATTTGCGCAGCGTGGCAGCCATGGCGCTGTCGCACCGCATGCGGCGCGATCCGCTGGATGACGCAGGATCAACCGCGCGCGTGCTGCGCGCCGTGGCCGAAATCCTGCCATGATCGTGGCCGGCCCCCCCCACCCCCATCCCCTCCCCACAAGAGGGGGAGGGGAGGCGCCCATTGCCGCCCGGCAGGCACTGTCTTTGCGATCACAGAACCGCCGCCTCCCTCCCCCCCTCGTGGGGGAGGGATGGGGTGGGGGGGCAACCTGCGGCAGCATGTGCGGCATGGCCAATCCATGCTGACCCGCGCCGCATTGGCCCTGTCCTTGCTGGCCATTGATCCTGCGGGCCTCAAGGGCCTGCGGCTGCGCGCGCGCGCAGGGCCAGTGCGCGACATGGTCACAGCCGCCATCACCACCCCCTTGCCCACCCGCCGTCTGCACCCCGGCATCGCCGATGACGCGCTGTTCGGTGGGCTTGACCTTGCCGCAACGCTTGCCGCCGGGCATCAGGTCACTGCGCAGGGCATTCTGAACACCCCCGCCTGCCTGACCCTGACCATGGCCGAACGCTGCCCCCCCGGCCTTGCCGCACGTCTGGCGCAGGCGCTTGACGCACCCGCCCATTGCCTGATCGCCCTTGATGAAGGCGACGCCGACGAAGCCCTGCCCCCCGCCCTGTCCGAACGCCTTGCGCTGTTTGTCGATCTTGGCGATGTCGTCTGGTCTGACACCCAGCCCCTGACCCTTGACGATGCCGCCATCACCGCTGCCCGCATGCGCCTGCCTGCCGTGCAAACCCCATCCGAGGCCATCACCACACTGACCCGCGCGGCTGCAAGCCTTAACATCACCTCCTTGCGAGCGCCCATCCTTGCCCTTGCCACCGCCCGCGCCCATGCTGCCCTGCGCGGCGCTGATCTGATCGGCGATGCCGATCTGCGTGCGGCTGCTGAACTCGTCTACGCCCACCGCGCCATGCCCCAACCTGAGGCCGCCCCGCCGCAAGACCAGCCAGAACCGCCCCCACCCGCCAATGACACCCCGTCAGAGATCCAGCAAAGCACGGATATCCCGGAAGAAATCCTGATCGAGGCCGCACGTGCCGCCCTTCCCGCCGATCTTCTTTTGGCGCTCAACGCCGGTCGCGCCGCGCGTACGGCCAAGGGCGCATCCGGCACGGGTGGCGCACGTGCGGGCAACAGGCGGGGCCGCCCGCTGCCGTCACGCGCGGGGCGCCTTGGCACCGGGGCGCGGCTTGATCTGGTGGCAACCTTACGCGCCGCCGCGCCCTGGCAGGGCGTCAGGCAACGGCAAATGGACCAAGGGCCTATGGCCCCCCGCACCGCAGCTTTACCCCCCACCCCCATCCCCTCCCCACAGGGGGGAGGGGAGGCACTTTGCACGACTCAGGTCCCCGTAACAACGATGACAGAGCAGGCGCCTCCCTCCCCCCCTGTGGGGGAGGGATGGGGTGGGGGGGAGGGATGGGGTGGGGGGGAGGGATGGGGTGGGGGGGCCGCCGTCCGCACACACCGCCTGCATATCCGTCCCGCCGA
>JALOSO010000339.1 GCA_025458385.1 Paracoccaceae bacterium
AAAAGCCGGGCAGGACGTGTGGGGCGCATCGAATGAAACGGTCTGGATCAGGCTGCCATCAGGCGCGTAACAGGCCACCCGCCCCGCACCCCATTGCGCACCCCAGAACCGCCCTTCGGCATCACAAACTGCGCCATCCGGGTTGAGGCCCTCGGCCGCAAGGTCCAGATAGACCGAAGGCTCTCCCTTGGGCCAGCCATCCGCATCCAGTGCCACGCGCATGACCTGCGCCGTCATCGTATCGGTGAAATGTGCGGTGCGCCCATCGGAGGTAAAGCTGATGGCATTGGGGATGCTGATCCCGCTGTAAAGCTTGCGCAAAGACCCGCGGAAATAGCGATAGATCGCGCCCGCACCCTTTTCCGCCGCCTTGCCCATCGTGCCAATCCAGAACCCGCCATAGGGATCGGCCCGCCCGTCATTGGACCGCGTCACCGCGTTGTCCGCCTCCAGTGCCAGCACATCGCGCCGCGTGCCGGTTTCCAGATCAAAGCGGAACAGCGCCACTTCCGACGCGATCAGCAATTCCGTCTGGTTCAGCCAGCCAGCCGCCGATACCATATGCGGAAAGTGCCATTCGCCGGGGCCTTCCTCGCCCCGCGTAAGCAGGCGCTTTCCCAGAATATCAAACCAGTACAACTGGTTGCGCTTTGGGTGCCACAGGGCACCCTCGCCCAGTTCACACTTACGGTCATCATGGATCATGCAAGCGCAGCCTTGTAGGCGGCCACAATTGTTGTGGCGCGGGTCGCAATATCCTGCACCGAAAGGCCGGGCGTGAACAAGGCCGTGCCGATGCCAAAGCCATCCGCCCCCGCCTTGATCCACTCGCCAAAGTTCGATGCCCCCGCCCCGCCCACGGCATAGACCTGCGTGCCTTTCGGCAGCACCGCGCGGATGGCCTTTACCCCCTCTGGCCCGATCAGCGATGCCGGAAATATCTTCAGCCCATCCGCCCCCGCCGCCAATGCCGCAAAGCATTCCGTCGGCGTCATCACCCCCGGCCAGCTGGCCATGCCCCGCGCCTTTGTCGCCGCAATCACCGCCGCATCGCAGTTGGGCGAGACGATCAGCCTGCCCCCCGCCGCCTGCACCTGCGCCACCTGATCAGGCGTCAGCACCGTGCCTGCACCAATCTCGGCCACCGCATCAAATTCGCTGGCCATCGCCGCGATGGATGCCATCGGATCAGGCGAATTGAGCGGTACCTCGATGCGCGTGATACCCGCCGCAATCAAAGCACCCGCCACGGGCAGCGCCTGATCCGGCGTCAGCCCGCGCAGGATGGCAATCAGGGGAAGATGTGTCATTGCGCCGCCATGGGTTGATACAGGGATGCAAGGCCCGCAAGCGTGCAGGCCGTGGCAGGAAGCAGGCGCGCGGTCACTCCTTGCATCGCCAGCGCCCGCGCATAGGATGTCGCCAGCGCCTCGGTCCCGATGATGCTGACCGCCTGCCCCAGCCAATAAGGCCGCGCGGCGGCAAGCTCGATGCCAATCAGCAGGCCTGACAGGCGCGATTTTGCCGCCTGCGGTGTCAGCCCGGCAATCAGCCCTTCGGCACGCAGGCCAAACAGACGCGCCGCAATCTTTTCCGGGCGCGACAGGGCATCCGACAGCGCCGCGTCAAAGGCCGCATCATCCCAGCCGTCACCCTGCATGCCATGACGCAGCACGGATTGCGTTGACAGCAGCGCGAACATCTCACCCGTCATGAAGGTCTGAAAGCTGACGACTTCGCCCGCGCTGATCTGCGCCCATTTCGCATGCGTGCCCGGCAGGCATAGCACCCCGTCAAACGCCGGATGCAGCGCCAAGGCCCCCGCGATCTGCGTTTCCTCGCCGCGCATCACATCGGCCGGATTGGCCTGCTTCAGCCCCGGCGCAATCATCATGCGGATGCGCGCGTCGGTTGTGGGAACCGCCACCAGTGCTGCCCTGTCCAAAGGCGTGCAAGGCACCGCGCGGTAGGGTGCCTCGTGCCAGCCCTGACGTGACCCGACCATGCCGCAGGCCACCACAGGCGTCACCCGGTCACCCAGCCATGGCGCGATCAGCCGCAGCAGCGCCGCCTCAAACCCATCACGCGCAAGCTTGCCCATGCCGTCGTCTGACTGCGCCTCGGCCAGAATGCCGCCCGCATCCATTGCCCAGACGCGCAGGTTCGATGTGCCCCAGTCAACGGCGATCCAGTCTATCGAAGTCGGGGCTGGCGTCATCCCGTCACCACCACGCCACCATCAATCACCATCACCTGCCCCGTCATCATGCGCGCCGACCGGGATGCCAGAAACAGCACGCCCCCGACAATGTCAGCTTCCACAATTTCATCCGGCAGTGACTGGGTTTCCAGAAACTTTGCAAGGCCTTCCGGCGTGACCCACATCTCGCGCTGCTTTGGCGTCAGCACCCAGCCCGGCGCGATGGCGTTCACACGGATACGATCGCGGCCAAACTCCTTGGCCAGGGTGCGTGTCATGCCGGTGATGCCCGCATTGGCGGTGATGTAGGGCACAAAGCCGACAGAGGGGATCATGTAGCTGATCGAGGAAAAGTTCACGATGGCCCCACCGCCAAGCGCGCGCATGCCGGGGATCACGGCCTTGGCGGCAAAGAAATAGGCCTTGAGGTTGATGTCCATGGACCAGTTCCAGAACGCCTCGTCAATCTCCAGC
>JALOSO010000340.1 GCA_025458385.1 Paracoccaceae bacterium
TATACCGCTGCGCTGTCTGTTCGAGGTGCAGGGGGTGACCAAACTGCGCGGCATCTGGCGTGAAATCGCAGGGAAACCCGTGCTGCCGATGACCCACCCGGCCTACCTTCTGCGCAACCCCGAGGCCAAGCGCGAGGCCTGGGCCGACCTTCTTTCCTTGCAAGCAAGGCTGCGCGCATGATCGACCCCATCCTTCTGCTGACCTTCATCCCCGCCTGCCTTGCGCTGAACCTGACGCCGGGGGCCGACATGATGTTCTGCCTGGGGCAGGGCCTGCGGTCCGGTCCGCGCGCGGCAATGGCGGCCAACTTTGGCATCGGGCTGGGCTGCATGGTGCACACGCTGCTGGCGGGGCTGGGCCTTGGCGCCGTGGTGCAGGCGCATCCCCTGGCCTTTGATGCAATCCGCTGGCTGGGCGTGGGGTATCTGTTGTGGCTGGCCGTGCAGGCCATGCGAAACCCGCTGGATCTGCAGACGCGCGAGGTGGCGGCAAGGCCCCTTGTGCGGGTGTTCCGCGACGCGTTGATCGTCAACCTGCTGAACCCCAAGGTGATCCTGTTCATTCTGGCCTTTCTGCCGCAGTTTGTTGACCCCACCCGCGCCGTCCTGCCGCAGTTCCTGACACTCGGCGCGATCCTTGCGGCAGGGGGCCTTGTCATCAACGGGCTGGTCGGTGGCTTTGCCGGCGGGATCGGCCGGAAACTTGCCGGGTCTGTGACCCTTGCCTGTTGGCTGCCGCGTGTGTCGGCGGCGATTTTTGCGGGGCTGGCGACACGGCTGGCAATGATGCAGCGGGGTTAGGGCGACGATGGGGATTGATGAAACCAAGGCCTTTCTGCCTGTCCGGATTGCCGTGCTGACCGTGTCAGACACGCGCAGCGCGGCAGATGACCGTTCGGGTGACACGCTGGTTGACCGCCTGACAGGCGCGGGGCATGTGCTGGCGGCGCGCGGCATTGTGCGGGATGAGCGATCAGCCATCGCGGCACAATTGCGCGTCTGGTGCGCGGACCCGGGCGTTGACGTGATCCTGACCACCGGCGGCACCGGCCTGACCGGGCGCGATGTGACGGTCGAGGCGCACCGCGATGTCTATGAAAAGGAAATCGAGGCGTTCGGAACAGTGTTCACCATGGTGAGCATGGCCAAGATCGGCACATCGGCAGTGCAATCGCGGGCCTGCGGGGGGGTGGCGCAGGGAACGTATCTGTTTGCACTGCCGGGCAGCCCGGGGGCCTGCCGCGACGCCTGGGATGAAATCCTGCGCTGGCAGCTGGATTACCGACACCGTCCCTGCAACTTTGTCGAGATCATGCCGCGTCTGGATGAACATCTTCGCCGCAAGTGATACACGCAGCCGTCAGCGCCGGGTGGCTGGCAATTCCCGCTGATCGGCCTAGACTACGGGAATGACGAAAGGGTGACGATGCGGTTCTTTGCGCGCAGTCTGCTGGGGGTGTTTCTGGCCGCGGTCACCGCCGGTTTGCTGGCCCTTGCCGCGCTGGTGATCATCAACGCCACCGGCGCACGGCAAGGCGGCGGCGGCGGCGGTCCGTCTGGCCCGACTGCCGATGAACGGATCTTTGCGGCAAATGTGGTGACGGTCACACCGGCGACAATTGCGCCGGTGATGACAGCCTATGGCGAGGTGCGCGCACGGCGGACGTTGCAACTGCGCAATGCCGATGGCGGCACGGTCATCGACGTGGCACCGGGGGTGGAGGAAGGCGCGCTGGTCACGGCGGGGGCGCTGTTGTTCCGGCTTGACCCGGCCGATGCGACATCGGCCCGCGACCTGGCGCGCGCAACCCTGGCCGAGGCCATGGCAGACGAGGCGGCGGCAACGGCTGACCTTGGTCTTGCGCGGGATGATCTTGCGGCGGCTGAACGGCAATTTGCCTTGCGAGAGCAGTCGCTTGCGCGGCAACAGGATTTGCGCGCGCGCGATCTTGGGTCGGATGCCGCAACCGAAGAGGCTGCACTTGCGCTGTCATCGGCAGAACAAGCGGTCCTGGCGCGGCGTCAGGCGGTGCTGCAGGCCGAAGCGCGCGTCGGGCAGGCGGTGTCGACCGTATCGCGCGCGGAAATCACGCTGGCCGATGCAGAGCGTGCCTTGCGCGATACGGCCATCCTTGCGCCCTTTGACGGGCGTCTGACGCAGGTCAACGCCAGCCCCGGTGCCCGGGTCGGGCCGAACGAACTGCTGGCCGAGGTGGTTGATCCGACCGCGCTGGAGGTGATGATCCGCCTGTCCGCGGGGCAGGCCGCGCAACTGCCGCCCCTTGATGCCGCGCCGACGCTGTTCACGATTGCGGCCGGCCCGGCCGGGCCTGCGCTTGCCGGGCAGGGCATCCTGACCCGCGAAGGCGCGCGGGTGGCCCCGGGCGAAAGTGGCCGCGTGGTCTTTGGCACGCTTCAGCAGGCCGAAGGGCTGCTGCCGGGTGATTTCGTGACCGTGCTGCTGCGCGAACCGCCGCTTGATGCGGTTGCCATGATCCCGGCCACGGCGCTGGGGGCGGATAACAGCGTGCTGGCGCTTGGCCCCGATGACCGGCTGGAAAGCCTGCCTGTCACGCTGCTGCGGCGGCAGGGCGATGACGTGATCATCGCCCCCGTTGCCGCTGCCGGGCGCGAGATTGTGGCCGAACGCTCGGCCCTTCTGGGGGCGGGTA
>JALOSO010000098.1 GCA_025458385.1 Paracoccaceae bacterium
ACTGGGCTGGGGCGGGTTCTGGTTCTGGGATCCGGTCGAGAATGCAAGTTTCATGCCATGGCTCTTTGCAGCAGCCTTGCTGCATTCCGCCATCGTGGTGGAAAAGCGCGAAAGCCTGAAAGCCTGGACAATATTGCTGGCCATCATCGCCTTTGGTTTCAGCCTGATCGGCACCTTCATCGTCCGCTCGGGCGTCATCACCTCGGTCCATGCCTTTGCCAATGATCCGGATCGCGGCGTTTTCATCCTGCTGATACTGGCGGTCTTTACCGGCGGCGCATTGGTCCTGTTTGCCGCCCGCGCCACGGCGCTTGAGGCGAAGGGCGTCTTTGGCCTTGTCAGCCGTGAGGGGGCCCTGGTGGTGAACAACCTTCTGCTCGCGGTCTCATCGCTGGTGGTGTTCATCGGTACGATCTGGCCGCTGATCGCCGAAATCCTGTGGGGCAGCAAACTGAGCGTTGGAGAACCGTTCTTCAACGCAGCCTTTACCCCGTTCATGGTGGCGCTGGCGATCATCCTGCCGGTGGGCAGTGCGCTGGCCTGGAAACGCGGGTCGATTGCGCGGGCGGCGGTTGGCCTGTGGCCTGTCGCCCTGCTGGCGGTGGCCCTTGGGGGGCTGGCCTTTGCCATGCAGACCGGGCGATCTGCCCTTGGCCCCATCGGTGTGATGCTCGGGGCCTGGGTGGTTTTCGGGGCGCTGGCTGATCTTTGGGCGCGCACGGGGCGCGAAGGCATGGCCAGCCGGCTTGGCCGCCTCATGCGCCTGCCGCGCGCGGATTGGGGCAAGGCCGTGGCCCATGGTGGCCTTGGCGTCACCATCTTTGCCGTGGCGGCCATGAACGCCTGGAAGATCGAGGATATCCGGGTTGTGCAGGAAGGCGACCGTTTCCCGCTGGGCGCCTATGAGGTGGTGCTGAACAGCGTCATCGAAGCGAACGGGCCGAATTACACCACGACAATGGCGGAAATGGCGGTGTTTCGTGATGGCGCACCCGTCACGGTGCTGTACCCGGAAAAGCGGTTTTACCCGGTGCAGGGGATGCCCACGACCGAGGCCGCGATCGACTATGGTTTCCTGCGCGACATCTACCTTGTGATCGGTGATCCGCAGGATGGCGGCGGCTGGGCGGTGCGCAGCTACATCGAACCCTTTGCCAACTGGCTTTGGGCGGGTGCGATCCTGATGTCGCTTGGTGGAACGCTAAGCCTGACAGACCGCCGCTATCGTGTGGCCGCCGGCGCGCGTGGGCGGCGTGTGGCCGCTGTGGCCGCGGAATGATCCGGATTGTGCTGATCTGGGTCTGTCTGGCCCTGCCAGCCCTGCAAGCCCTGCCAGCCTTGGCCGTGCAGCCCGATGAGATTTTGGCCGACCCGCAACTCGAGGCGCGGGCGCGGGCGCTGTCGCGAGAGTTGCGCTGTGTGCAATGCCAAAGCGAGAACATCGATGACAGTAACGCGGCCATCGCCCGCGACCTGCGCCTTTTGGTGCGCGAACGGCTGCTTGCAGGCGACAGTGACGCGGCTGTGAAGGATTATCTGGTCGCCCGCTATGGTGATTTCGTATTGCTGAACCCGCCCGCGCGCGGGGCCAACTGGCTGTTATGGCTGGCGGGGCCTGCCATGCTGCTGGCGGGGGCTGCGATTGCCGTTGCGGCAACGCGGCGCCGGTCCGAGGACAGCGCACTGACGGCCGAGGAACAGGCGCGCCTGCGCGATCTGACAGGCGACTGACGCGGCGTTTTGCTGGTGCCGGCGTGGTCGCGGGTTAGGGTGCGGCAAACCGTGAAAGGTACCGCGATGGAACTGCTTTATACCCAGACGGATGGCATCGCCGTTGCCACACTCAACCGTCCCGAAGTCATGAACGCGCTGAACCGTACGCTGCGACTGGCTTTGCGGGATGCTGTGGCGCGCGCGGCGGCAGAGGCGCGGGTGCTGGTGATCACCGGGGCAGGGCGCGGGTTTTCATCGGGGCAGGATCTTGGCGATGCCAGATCCCTGGCCGATGTCGATCTGGAACGCATCCTGCGTGATGAATACGAACCCTTGCTGCTGGCGATTGCCGATTGTCCCATTCCCACAATTGCCGCGGTGAATGGACCGGCTGTCGGGGCAGGGGCCAACCTTGCGCTTGGCTGCGATGTCGTGATCGCGGCCGAATCCGCCAGTTTTGCCCAAAGTTTTACCAGGATCGGCCTGGTGCCGGATGCCGGTGGTACCTACTGGCTGCCGCGTCAGGTGGGTCTGCCGCGCGCCATGGGGGCGATGCTGTTTGCCGACAGCATCACGGCGCGGCAGGCCGCAGACTGGGGCATGATCTATGATTGCGTGCCAGATGCGGGTTTTGCCGCACACTGGCGGGCACGGGCGGAAAAGCTGGCGTCCGGGCCCGCGACGGCCTATCGCGGGATCAAGGCGTTGCTGCGGGCCTCGGCCACCGCGACCCTGCCCGAACAACTGGCCGCCGAGGCGGCCTGGCAGGGCCAGTGCGGTGCCACGGCGGATTTCAGCGAAGGTGTGATGGCATTTTTGCAGAAACGCAAACCGGGTTTCACCGGGCGGTAGTCCGGGGTGTTTCTTGCCCGGGGGCGCTCATCACTCCCCTGCCGGGTCGTTCTTCGCGACCTCGCCCTGCGACGCGCGGGGGCGACGGGCACCCTGTTCAAGCGACGGGCACCTGCCCTGAAAACCCAAAGACCCGGCGCCTTGCAGCGACCGGGCCTGTGCAACCTCTTTTGCGCCGTTCAGGCGGCTTTGCCATACACGGCTTCATAGGCGATCTGTTCGGCATCGCCAGGATAGATATCAAGGTCCAGCGCCACATCCACCGGCAGCTGCGCGATTTCATCGCGGGTTTTCACGTAAAGGGCGCGCTTCTCGAAGGCTTCCTTGAACTGGGCAATCATACTCATTTTCGTCTCCATTCCATTTGCAAGGGTCTGCTTTTTCTTCCCTGCCCGTCGAATATGGGTGGCGCTGGTACCGCTAACAATACCCAATGCTGCGGTGCGGCTATGCAGCGGGCGCATGGCTTCAGCCATGAAAAAGGGCAGCCGAAGCTGCCCCTTTGCCTTGAATTTGCGCGATAATCAGATCAGCTTGCCCATCGCCACAGCTGTATCAGCCATGCGGTTTGAGAAGCCCCATTCATTGTCATACCAGGACAGGATCGAACACAGCGTGCCATCCATCACCTTGGTCTGGTCCATGTGGAACACGCTTGAATGCGGATCGTGGTTGAAATCCGCAGACACATTCTTGTACTCGGTATAGCCCAGAATGCCCTTCAGCGGACCATCCGCTGCCGCCTTGATCACCGCGTTGATTTCCTCAACGCTCGTGGCCCGCTTGGCGATGAACTTCAGGTCCACCACAGACACATTCGGCGTGGGCACGCGGATCGCAAAACCATCCAGCTTGCCCTTCAGTTCCGGCAGCACCAGACCCACCGCCTTGGCCGCCCCCGTGCTGGTCGGGATCATGCTCAGCGCCGCTGCGCGCCCGCGATACAGGTCCTTGTGCATCGTATCCAGCGTGGGCTGGTCGCCCGTATAGCTGTGGATCGTGGTCATCATGCCCTTTTCGATGCCGATGGCGTTTTGCAGCACATAGGCCACGGGCGACAGGCAGTTGGTGGTGCAGGATGCGTTCGAGACGACCAGATCATCGCGTGTCAGCGTGTTGTGGTTCACGCCATAGACAATCGTCTTGTCCGCGCCATCACCGGGGGCCGAGATCAGCACGCGCTTGGCACCGTTTTCCAGATGCGGCAGGCACTTTTCCTTGGACGTGAAGATGCCCGTGCATTCCATCACGATATCCACATGCGCCCAAGGCAGATCGGCGGGGTTCTTGATCGCCGTCACCTCGATCGGGCCACGGCCTGCGTCAATCGTGGTGGCGGTTGTGGTCACCGTGCCGGGAAAGCGGCCATGAACGCTGTCAAACCGCAGCAGATGCGCGTTGGTTTCCACTGGGCCCAGATCATTGATCGCCACCACTTCGATATCCGTGCGGCCGGATTCGATGATGGCGCGCAGCACGTTGCGGCCGATGCGGCCAAATCCGTTGATGGCAACCTTGACGGTCATGGCATACTCCTGAAAAGGCCGGGTTCCCCGGGGGTAAACTTTGGTCGTTCACAATCAGAAAGCGCTGGAAACTGCAACGGTGTTTGCAATGCCTTAACGCCAGAAGGCAAGGTATTCGATCAGGTCAAACAGCTTGCGCAGCAGGAACATCGTGGCGTCGCCGGCATTCAATACCTGGTCAAGGACAAGGGCCAGGATGATGACACAGGCCAGAATGATCGCAGATCGGTTTGACACGCTGTTCCCCCCAAGGCGCAGGCAGGCTAGATCAAACGCAAGGAAACCGGAAGTGCCGGGTTTCAAGAAAGCGGAGCAAAGCGGATGAGCGGATTGATAGCCTTGCTGGATGATGTCGCGGCGATTGCCAAGGTTGCGGCCGCTTCGGTCGATGATATCGCGGCGGCGACGGCCAAGGCAGGGGCCAAGGCGGCGGGTGTGGTGATTGATGATGCGGCGGTCACACCGAAATATGTGCATGGCTTTTCGGCGGACCGCGAGTTGCCGATCATCTGGCGCATTGCGCTTGGGTCGTTGAAAAACAAGATCATCATCCTGCTGCCGGGGCTGATGCTGCTGAACTACTTTTTGCCGGTGGTGATCACGCCCTTGCTGATGCTGGGCGGGGCCTACCTGTGCTTTGAGGGGGCGGAAAAGGTGTTTCATGCCTTTGCGCCGCATGCGGACCATGAGGTGGCCGAGGATATGGACACGAAGGACCCCGCGCATCTGGAAGAGGAAAAGGTGGCCGGGGCGATCAAGACGGATTTCATCCTGTCGGCGGAAATCATGACAATTGCGCTGGCCACGATTGAAAGCACGAACCCATGGATGCAGGGTGTCACGCTGGCGGTGGTGGGCACGATCATCACGGTGGTGGTTTACGGCGCGGTGGCGCTGATCGTGAAGATGGATGACGTGGGCCTGCGGCTGGCGGCGACATCGCGCACGGGGGCGGGGCGGGCCTTTGGGCGGGGGCTGGTGCTGGGCATGCCAAAGCTGATGGCGCTTTTGTCCTTTGTGGGCACGGCGGCGATGCTGTGGGTGGGGGGCAATATCGTGGTGCACGGGATGGAGGTGCTGGGCTGGCCATGGCTGTATGACCATATCCACCATCTGGCCGAAGCGGCAGCCCATGCGGTGCCGGTTGCCACCGGCTTTGTGGCTTGGGCGGTGACGGCGTTTTTTGACGGGATTTTCGGGCTGATCCTGGGCCTGCTGCTGATTCCGCTGGCAACGCGGGTGATCATGCCGATGTTTGCCAAGAACGCAGCGCATTGATGGGCGACCTCGCGGTTCTTGTGGGCCGGGTGCTGATTGCCGCGCTGTTCCTGGGCGGGGCCGTGCAGAAATGGATGGCCCCGGGGCAGGTCGAGGCGATGCTGGCGGGCCTCGGCATGCCGTCATGGCTGATCTGGCCGGCGGCGCTATTCAACCTGTTGGCGGGGCTCGCGCTGATCGCAGGCGTGCACGTGCGTGCTGTAGCAACACTTCTTGCGGCCTATTGCGCGGGGACGAGCGTGTTTCACTTCATCCCGGCAGACCCGTGGCAAATGTCGATCTTTGTGAAAAACTGGGCGATTGCCGGGGGCTGCCTTGTGCTGGCAGCCCACGGCGCAGGGCGGTTCGCTGTTCGGCCGGGGCGCTGAAAATTTTAGTACTAAAATTTTCAGTCGGGCGCCGTTACAGCATTGCTTTTGCAGCCGCGACTGTCGCTTCGGCCGTGATGCCGAATTCGGCATACAGCCGTTCTGCCGGGGCCGATGCGCCAAAGCCGGTCATGCCGACGAAGGCCGCCTTCCCCTCGCGCCCGCCGGTGCCCAGCAGGAACGCATCCCAGCCTTGCCGCACGCCCGCTTCGATGGCCACGCGCACCGGGCCGGGGGGCAGCACTTTGCGCCGGTAGGCGGCATCCTGCGCGGCAAACAGCTCCATGCAGGGCATGGAGACGACGCGCGTGCCAATTCCCTGTGCCTCCAGCATGTCTTTGGCCTTCAACGCAATCTCCACCTCGGACCCCGTCGCCATCAGGATGACCTGACGCTTGGCCACCGCCTCGGCCAGCACATAGCCGCCCTTGGCCACCATGTTCTGGTTGGTATGCACCTTCCGCACCGTCGGCAGGTTCTGCCGGGACAGCGCCATCACCGTCGGACGCGTCTTTTCCGAAAACGCCACTTCCCAGGCCTCGGCCGTTTCCACCAGATCCGCGGGCCGCATCACCAGCGTGTTCGGCGTGGCGCGCGATATGGCAAGGTGTTCAACGGGTTGGTGCGTCGGGCCATCTTCGCCCAGACCGATCGAATCATGCGTCATCACATAAACCACCGGCACGCCCATCAGTGCCGACAGGCGCATGGAGGGGCGCGCGTAATCGGTAAAGCACATGAAGGTGCCGGAATAGGGCCGCACGCCGCCATGCAGTGCCATGCCGTTCATCGCCGCGGCCATGCCATGTTCGCGGATGCCGTAGTAAACATAGCGCCCCTTGCGGTTGGCCGGTTCAAACGTGCCCAGATCGGCGGTCTTGGTGTTGTTCGACCCGGTCAGGTCGGCCGAGCCGCCGATGGTTTCACCCATGACAGGGTTGATCGCCGTCAGCGCCTTTTCCGAGGCCGCACGCGTTGCAATCTTTGGCGCATCCGCCACCGCCTGCTTTTTCACCGCACGCACGGCTGCCGCCAGTTTGGCTGGCGCGTCACCTGCAAAGATGCGTTCAAACTCGGCCTTCTTTGCCGGTGACAGCGCGTTCAGCCGCGCCTGCCAGTCGGCATGCGCCTTTGCACCACGCTTGCCCACCGCTTCCCACCAGGCCTTGATGTCCTTGGGCACCTCGAACGCGCCCGCGGTCCAGCCGTAGCCCTCTTTCGCCGCCGCCATCTGCGCCTTGTCGGTG
The DNA here is from genome assembly GCA_025458385.1 of Paracoccaceae bacterium. Lineage (GTDB taxonomy): Bacteria > Pseudomonadota > Alphaproteobacteria > Rhodobacterales > Rhodobacteraceae > JAAFHS01. The sequence goes on from JALOSO010000098.1 coordinate 6,985, forward strand.
AGCGCGCCGTGGCCCTTGGGGGTATCCTGTGCCGCATGGCCAAGCGCGATATGCGTCTTGCAGGCAATCATGGCGGGGCGAGGCGAGGCTTTGGCGGCGGTAATCGCGCGGTCGATATCCACGGGATCGTGGCCATCGCAGGAAAACACATCCCAGCCGCTGGCCGCAAAGCGCGCCTTCTGGTCCGTCACATCGGCAATCGAAACCTTGCCATCGATGGTAATGCCGTTGTCATCCCACATCACGATCAGGCGGCTGAGTTCATGTTTGCCCGCCAGACCGATGGCCTCTTGGCTGACGCCCTCCATCAGGCAGCCGTCGCCGGCGATGACATAGGTGTAATGGTCCTGAACCTTTGCCCCCCAGCGGGCGCGCAAGCTTTCCTCGGCCATGGCAAAGCCCACGGCATTGGCAATGCCCTGTCCCAGCGGCCCGGTGGTGGTTTCCACACCGGCCACATGGCCGTATTCCGGATGGCCCGCGGTAATGGCGCCCCACTGGCGGAAGTTCTTTACCTGATCCAGCGTCACATCGCTGTAGCCCGTCAGGTAAAGCAGGCTGTAGATCAGCATCGACCCATGCCCTGCCGACAGGATGAAGCGGTCACGATCCGGCCAGCGCGGGGCGCTTGCGTCAAATTTCAGATGGTTGGCAAACAGCACCGTGGCCACATCCGCCATCCCCATCGGCATGCCTGAATGCCCGGAATTCGCCGCCGCCACAGCATCCAGCGTCAACGCGCGGATGGCACAGGCGCGCATCCAGTGGTCAGGGTGGGAAGAGCGGAGGGTTGAAATATCCACGGGGTATGTCCTTGCTGGCAGGAATGGGGTTACGCGCGGCTTAACGAGGCTACGACCCAAGATCAAGGTCAGGCTGCAAGGCGTTGGCGGGAAAGGGGGCATTCCACAGCCTTTGCATCAAGGAAAGGGTTGACGGGGGCGCATACGAATCGCAACCATATGCCAGCGCGGGCAAGGGGTCTGCGGTGTGACAAAGGGTTTGGTGCCGATGCAGGATATCGCAGAACTGGAACGCCGCATCACCGCGGCCCTTGAACGGATCGGCACTGGGCTGGACCGTGTTCTGGCCGCGCCACCACCACCTCCGCCGGTTGCGGCGCCCGTGATCGCCACACCGACGACCGGGTCCGAAGCGTTGCTGCGCGCCGAACTTGATGAAGAGCGGATGCTGAACGCGCAGTTGCAGGAACGGATCAAGGTGTTGTCCGCCCGTGAAGCAGCCCTGCGTGAGGCAAAGCCAGCCGAGCCAAAGCCGGTGCATGTGCCCGTTGCACAAGCACAGCTTGAGGCGCGGATCGACAAGATGACCCGACAGCTGGATGTGCAGGGGCTGGAATTGCAGCGCATGCGCAAGGTGACGGTCCAGCTGCGCGAACAGCTGGCGCGGCTGCGCGAGGCGGCAGAGGCCGGGGTCACTGAACCACATCTGATCAACAAGGCCATGATGGCCGAGCTGGAGGCGCTGCGCGCGGCGCGGGCCTCTGAAGTCGCCGAGATGGATGAAATCCTGTCGGAACTTTCCCCCCTGATTGGCGCGGAGGCGTAACGCGATGCCCGAAATCGACATCACTATTGGCGGCAAGGTCTTTCAGGTGTCATGCCAGCCGGGCGAGGAGCATTTCCTGCGCGGTGCCGCGCAGATGCTGGACAATGAGGCGCAGCCCCTCGTCACGCAGATGGGGCGTTTGCCGGAATCGCGGATGCTGCTGATGGCCGGGCTGATGCTTGCAGACAAGACAGCGGCGGTCGAGGATGAAATTCGCACCTTGCGCACCCGCGTGACTGAACTGGAGGCGCGGCCAACGCAAACGCGGGATGTGGCGGTTATCCCGCCGCAAGTTGTGGAAACGCTGGCCGAAATCGCCGCCCGGGCCGAAGCGATGGCCGCACGGGTGGATGAGCGGGCTTAGGGCCAAACTGCCCCCGCCCCGGACCTGATCCGGGGCCGCACTTCACAAACCGAGGCCCCGGAGCAGGTCCGGGGCGGGTTTGCCTTCAGGCATTCGCCTCACGCACCTTATCGGCGGCGGATTTGTCAAAGGCGATGCCATTGCTTTCCAGCAGCGTGTCAAGCTCTCCCGACAGCATCATTTCGGTGACGATATCGCAGCCGCCGACGAATTCGCCTTTGACGTAGAGTTGCGGGATGGTCGGCCAGTCAGAGTAATCCTTGATGCCCTGCCGGATTTCCGGGTCGGCCAGCACGTTTACATCGGCAAAGTCGACGCCGATATAGTTCAGCACGCCTGCAACACGGCTGGAAAACCCGCATTGCGGCATCATCTTGGTGCCCTTCATGAACAGAACGACATCGTTCTTGGTGACGGTGTCACGGATTGTATCGGTTGCGGTCATCTGATCTCTCTCGTTTTTCTGGGTCCGCCTGTGCGGGATGATCTATTCTGGTGCCTTTGTGGTCAGCGCCAGCGCGTGCAATTCGCCATGCGCGCCGTCCATCTTGCCTTTCAGGCTGGCATAGACCGCGCGTTGCTGCTGCACGCGGTTCATGCCCTTAAAGCTGGCATCGATCACTTCGGCCGCGAAATGCTGGCCATCATCGCCTTGCACGTTGATGACCGCATTGGGAAAGCTGGCGCGGATCAGCGCTTCGATATCGCGGGCGTCCATTGGCATTGCAGCACTCCTGTCGTCTTGCGGTAAACTTAGGCTGCGCACCGCAGGCCTGCAAGGCGCGATTGCGCTGGTCAGGCAGCGATGGCTGCGGCGAATGCCCCCCGATAAAGCGCGGACAGGTCAGCCAAAGGGGCAGCCTCGGTGCCGAATTGCACCTGCGCGCCACCAAAGTGGCCGACCGCGGTCACAGGCACGCCTGCGGCATTGGCCGCCTGTGCAAGCGCCTTGGCCTGTTCCTGCGTGCAAGCGACAAGATACCGCGCCTGATCTTCGCCGAACAACGCAGCGATATCGGACGGCGTCAGGGTCACACCTATGCCGGCAGCATCGGCCATTTCGAATGCGGCAAGGGCCAGTCCGCCGTCCGACAGGTCGGTAATCGCGCGGATATGGGCGCGGTTGGCAAGGATCAGGTCGCCCGCAGCCTTTTCGGCCGCAAGGTCCACCGGCGGCGCATCGCCAGCCTCGATCCCGAACGCCTCGGCCAGCAGGGC
>JALOSO010000099.1 GCA_025458385.1 Paracoccaceae bacterium
GCCCCCTGCCCCCGCGCCACAAGGCCGATCTGCCCCAACCGCCGCGCCAGCACATCCGGCGCCGTGACATGGGCCGTCAGGCGTTCCGCCCCGGCAGGCAAGGGCTGCGGCCGGTCATAATCCGCCAGCCGCGCCCAGCCTGAGGCCGCATCGCCCCCCACCTCGGGCACGCGCAGATCATCGGCCAGCGCAGCCCCCAAGGCCGCCTCATAGCCCGGGGTCACCTCCAGCCGGTCGATCAACTGGGTGCCGCCCGCATCTTCGCGCGCCACCAGCCGCGCGAGTGCGGCAACCTCTGCCGCCAGCGCCTTGGCCTCACCCTCGGCGCTGGACCGCGCGGCCCGCGCATCCGCCTCGCGCGATTGGGCGTCTGCCCGTGCGCTTTCGGTTTGGGACAGCGCGTCTTCCGCCGCCTCGGCCAGCGCTGCTGCTGCGGCCTGGGCCTCTTCGGCTGCGGCAAAGCCCTCGGTCGCATCTGCCAGCGCCTGTTGGGCCATCTGCACCGCGCCCACCGCCTGCATCGCTTCGCCCTCGGCCCGTTCCAGTGTGACCCGGGTGTCCGAAAGCAACCGCTGGGCCGACTGGTGCCGCGCGGCAAGGCGTGCCGAATCTTCCGTCACCTGCCCCAGCATCACTTCACGATCCGACAAGAGGCTGGCCGCTTCGCGTGCGATCTCGGCCGCCTCGGCCAGCTTTTCATCATGCCCGTCATGGGCGCGCGCCAGCTGTTCGGTTTCCCATTCCAGTCGTTGGATCGTTTCGCCGGCATCACGGTTCAGGCCCGCCTCACGCTCCATGTCATGGGCCAGCTGATCGATCCGGCCGCGCAGCGTTTCAATCGCCGTTCTGGCGCGTGTATCCTGATCCGAAAGCGCTGATTGTTCCAGCACCAGCCGCTGCAACACTGCCGCAGCAATTGCCTCTTCCTCACGCAAGGGGGGCAAGGCCGCTTCGGCCCCGGACCGTGCCAGTGCGGCCTGCCGCGCGGCCCCTTCCGCCTGACTTGCCGCCAGCAGGCGCGCGCGCAAGGCAATCTCGGCCTCGGCCCGCGCCTCGTCAGCCTCGCGCCAACGCCGGTACAGCAACATCCCCTCGGCCCGGCGCAATTCCTCGCCGATCTCGCGATAGCGTGCCGCCTGCCGGGCCTGCCGGGCCAGCGTGGCGATCTGCGCAGCCAGCGCTTCCAGCACGTCATCCACACGCGCCAGATTCTGTTCGGTCGCCGCCAGCCGCAACTCTGCCTCATGCCGGCGCTGATACAGACCGCTGATCCCCGCCGCCTCTTCCAGCACGCGACGTCGCGCCTTGGGCTTGGCGTTGATCAGTTCCGAGATTTGTCCCTGCCGCACCAATGCCGGGCTATGGCTGCCGGTCGACGCATCGGCAAACAGCATCTGCACATCGCGCGCGCGCACTTCCTTGCTGTTGGCCCGGTAGGCCGATCCGGCATCCCGCGTAATCCGCCGGATGATCTCGATCTGGTCCTGATCATTGAAACCCGCCGGGGCCAGCCTGTCGGCATTGTCGATTACCAGCGCCACTTCGGCAAAGTTGCGCGCCGGGCGCGTGGCCGCCCCGGCAAAGATCACATCCTCCATCCCGCCGCCGCGCATGGCCGTGGGCCGGTTTTCGCCCATGACCCAACGCAGCGCCTCCAGCAGATTGGATTTGCCGCAGCCATTGGGGCCGACCACGCCGGTCAGACCCGCATGAATCACCAGATCCGTGGGGTCGACAAAGCTTTTGAAGCCATTCAGGCGCAGGCGGGTCAGGCGCAAGGGGGGATGTTTCCCGTGATTCCGTCAGGCTGGCATGGTCCGCTGACATGGCGCAGCTGTCAACCTTGCCACCCCATCATCTTGGCAGTCCGGCCCTGTTGTCCCCAAGATATTGCGGCCCATCCGCAGAAACCACGGGGTTGCGCTGCAACCAATCCGTTGGTGACAGGCCCATGACGCGCAGAAATTCGCGGTTGAAATTGGATTTGGTGTTGAACCCGGCCCCCAGCATGGCAGCAGTCACCGTGGTGCCACCCCGCAACAGATCAGCCGCGTGGTTGATCCGCCAGCCGTTGATGACACGGCTGATATTCTCGCCCCGCACGCGGTTTACAGCGCCCGACAGCGCCTTGGCCGGAACCCCCATGCGCCGCGCCAACCGGGCCAGCGTCAGATCCGGGTCACGCCACAACTGCCGGGTGACCATCAGCTCTTCCAGCGCGGCCACCAGCGCAGCGTCGCCGTCTGTTGCCATGCGCTGCGGCGGATCGTCCTCTGCCTCGGCCACAAGGGCGGCATCATCCAGCAGCATCAGCGCGCCAAGCGTGGCCAGCGAGGCGGTCGAAAACAGCGTGACGACCCACCCAAGCCAGGCCTGTTGGCCGGCCATGACCACGGTCAGAATGATCACGTCCGAAGCGGCAGAGCCAAGCAGCGCAAAGGCCAGCCAGCGCCACAGACGCAAGGGCCGGTCACCCGCCGCAAAGGGCGCATGGGCCAGTTCACGCGCCTTGCGCAAGGTCAGCAGCACGGCCAGCCCATAGGCCAGAAAGGCAAGGATGATCACAGGGTCCAGAACCTGCGGCGCTGTCAGACGGGCGAACAGGCCAAAACCCGGCACGGCCAGATGCCAGCAATCGCCGATGGCCAGCGGGCGGCGCGTGGCCGCGACAAAGGCCAGCCAGGCCAGGGGCGGGATCGCCAGCGCCAGCACGGGCTGGACCCATGACAGGCCGGACAGCCCGTAATGCAACCGCCCGGCAACGATGGCCATCTGCGCTGCACTGATGCCGATCAGCAGCAGCAGCGGCCAAGGTGTTTCGCCCCGCACCCAGGCACGCAAGCCCATCAGGGCCAGCACAAGCGCCGCAATCAGCGGCAGGGGCAGAACGGGCATCGCGTTGTCCATCATGCCCCCCTGATACGTCCTTGATCCCGTTCAGCGCGACCTGAAATCGGATCAAGGTCGCCTGCAAGAGTGGTTTTGCAGCAATCCGACGGCACCGAAACCCCTGCTGAAAAGGAAAGACAATGAAACTGTTTCCCGCCGCGTTGCTTTTGACGACCGTGATCTCTGCCACAACCCCGGCAATCGCTGAACCCTTGCCGGGGTTTGACTGGCTTGCCGTCGATGCCCCGCACCGCCCCCGCCCGCTTGCGGCGGCAGTCTGGTATCCTGCCGGCGCGGAAACCTATCCCGCCGCCATCGGCGCAGATGCGGTCTTTGCCGGAACGATGGTGCAGATGGGCCCGGCGGTGGCACCGGGGACATACCCGCTGATCATCCTTTCGCATGGCTCTGGCGGCAATATCGCCAATCTTGGCTGGTTGGCCGAAGGTCTGGTTGCACAGGGCGCCATTGTTGCAGGCGTCAATCATCCGGGCGCAACGTCGGGTGACAGTTCCCCCCGTCAGATCCCCCGCGTCATCGACCGCACACAGGACATTGCCGCCTTGCTGGCTGCGCTGACGGCCGACCCTGCCTTTGCCGGGGCGATTGACCAAGGGCAGGTCACCACCATTGGCTTTTCGCTTGGCGGGGCAACCGTACTGGCCGCCGGCGGGGCGCAGTTTGATCTGTCGGCGATTGCCCGCTATTGCGACAGCTTTGGCGATGACGCATCGGAATGCCGCTTCATGGCGCGTGGCGGCATAGACCCGCATGCGCTGCCACCCGAGATGGCCGCCGATATGACCGTAAAGGGCATCAGCCGGGTCATTGCGGTTGATCCGTCCTTCAGCCACACCTTTGTGCCCGCTTCGCTGAACAGGCTGCCGCCCGCGCACCTGATCCGCATGGGCACGCAAGAGGTGATCCCGCCTGCACGCGATATTGGCCCGTCTGGCAGCAACCTTGCCGCCCGCATTCCCGGCGCCACGCTGACGACCATCGCACCCGCCTGGCATTTTTCATTCCTCGGGCTGTGCCTGCCGACAGCCGGGGCCATTCTGGAGGCCGCAGGCGAAGACCCGATCTGTGACGATCCCGCAGGCGCAGACCGCGCGGCCGTCCACGCGCAGGTGATTGCCGATCTTGTCATGGCACTTGGGCTTTAGCCGCCGGCGCGACGCCCGTGAAAAAGGTTGCATCCCGCGCGCAGGCCGGGCTGGATGCCGCCATGACACCGCGCCTGATCACTGACCCCACCGAAGGTGCAGCCGTGCTGTCACTGCTGCAGGCGGCCTTTGCCGGCATGGACGGGCGCATTGATCCGCCGTCATCGCTGCACGGCATGACCCCCGCCAGCCTGTTCGCCACGGCGGGCGAGGTCTGGGCCATCGGCAGACCACCGGTTGCCTGCGTGATCATGACACCACGGGCTGAAGAGCTTTATCTGGGAAAGCTTGCCGTTGCGGCCGCGGCGCGCGGGAAAGGCCATTGTCGCGCGCTGATCACCCAGGCCACCTTGCGCGCCCGCAGCCTTGGCCTGCCAAAGCTTGCCCTGCAAACGCGGGTGGAGTTGACCGAGAACCAAAGCATCTTTCGCGCGCTTGGCTTTGTCGAAACCGGCCGCAGCGCACATCCGGGCTATCTGCGCCCCACGACGATCACCTTTGAACGTCCCGTCTGATGAGCGCCCCGTCTGACACCGGACCTGCGTGCGCCAGTGCAAATCCGGCTTCCCTTGCCCCGAAAACCGCCTAAGTCCTATGATCACCATGCCCTATGCCCTTTTTGCGCCTATGTCCTGCCCGTTGCGGGGCAAGCCCCTTGCCCGCGCCGCGGGTCTGCCTTTGCGCGGGTCGATGCCCGGCATGATCCAGACTCGCGGCCTTCCGGCCCTGCCACCCCGCTGGGCCGCGCTGATCACCGCCCTGTTGTTGTCGTTCTTTGCCTGACTGGAGAGACCATGCCCGATACCCCTGCCTTGCTTGGCCTTTGTGGCGCGCTGCGTGCGGCCTCGACCAACCGTTTGCTGCTGTCCGAGGCGCGTCTGGCCTTTGGTCCCTGCACCTATGCAGAGGGTGATCTGCACCTTCCCTTGTTTGACGAAGACATCGAAACGGCAGAGGGCATTCCGCCACAGGTGCAGCGGCTGGCCAACCAGATCGCTGCCGCCGATGCGGTGATCATCGCCTGCCCCGAATACAACAAGTCACTGCCCGGTGTGCTGAAGAACGCGCTGGATTGGGTCAGCCGCACCAAGGGCGCACCCTGGCGCGACAAACCGGTGGCGATCATGTCAGCGGCCGAGGGCCGCGCGGGGGGCGAGCGGGCGCAATACGCGCTGCGTCTGTGCCTGACACCGTTTCGCGCGCGGGTGCTGCCCGGCCCCGAGGTGATGATCGCCCATGCCCGCAGCGCATTTGACGATGCAGGTCACTTGAACGATGACAAAAGCCGTGCGGTGCTGGCTGACCTGATGGGCGCGCTGCGCGCCGTGGTGCCGCAGGGCTGACGGCGGGCTGACGGCGGGTCGACGCAGGTTTGACGGCGGGGCGCTTGATGCCCGCGCCGTCAGTGCGGGTGAAAATCGGCGGGAACGCGGTCAACACCGTCAAGCATCAGATCAGCCATCACCTCGGCCACCAGCGGCGCCATGCCAAAGCCGATCTTGAAGCCGCCATTCGCCAGAAAATGCCCCTGCCGCCCCGGCCATAGCCCAAGCAGCGGCGCGCGGCTGGTCGCGCGGGGGCGCAGCGCGGCCCAGCGTTCAATCACCGGCGCACCTGCCAGCACCGGCAAGGCCGCAACGGCAGCGGCATGCAGCGCATCCAACTGCTGGTCAGTTGCCGTGGCATCCTGCCAGTGGTTTTCCGAGGTAGACCCGATGACCACGCTGCGATCCGCATGCGGCACGATATGCAGCCCGTCGATGAACAGCTGCGGCAACGTGGCACCCGAATACCGCAGCGCCACGGCCTGCCCCTTGACCCCGCCACCCTGCTTGCGCCCCGTTGCCGCCGTCAGTGCCTCTAGCCCCGCAATGCCTGTGGCATGAACGATCAGGCCCGTATCAGGCGCGTCCTGCACGACCTCGCCACCAACCGCCCGGATCGCCGAAACAAGCGCGGCCAGCGCCATGCGCGGATGAATGCGGGCTGACAGCGTGTCATGCACCAGAAGGCCTGTCGCACTTGCAGGCTCCCACGCCGCACCCGTCGCCTGCACCACCTGCCAGACCGCGCGACCCTGCCACAAAACCTGCGCTTCCTTGGCCCGCGCCTCTGCCATGCTGACCGCCGCTGCATCGGCCAAAGGCTGCAAACGCCCTGTGCGGCCATAGCCGGGGTCTGTGCCGCCTGCCGCTGCCACTTGCCCCCACCAACCTTCGGCCATCAGCAGACTGTCCAACTGAAAGGCCTTCTTGGCATTCCATGCCTCTGGCACATGCGGTGCCATAGCACCCACGATCCCCCCGCTTGCCCCTGCGCCTACACCGAAGGGATCAATCACCCGCACGCGCGCGCCCCGCGCCGCACAAGCCCATGCGATGGAAAGGCCAAAAATGCCCGCCCCCCGCACTGTGATATCCACCCTTGCCATTCCTGCCCGCCCGCTGCAGTTTCGCGCCGAAATCCGGGCGCTTCCCTGCCCGGCATAGGGCAAATGCGCACCACCTTCCACCATCCTCAACTTGACTGGCGCGATGGCTGCATTCCCGTTGCCACACGCTTTGACGACCCCTATTTCAGCCTGTCCGGCGGCCTTGCCGAAACCCGCCATGTGTTCCTTGGTGGCAATCACCTGCCCGCCCGCTTTGTGCCCGGTTTCCACATTGCCGAACTGGGCTTTGGCACCGGACTGAACATGCTCGCCGCCCTGATCGCATGGCGCGCCGCTGGCACCCCCGGCCCTTTGCGCTTTACCAGCTTTGAAGCCTTCCCCCTGTCCCTGCCCGATACCGCCCGCGCGCTGTCGGCCTTCCCTGAGGCGCTCGCCGCCGCCGAACCCCTGTTTGCCCAATGGCCGACGGGCCGCATCATCATGCCTGATCTTGATGCCACCATCATCCTGGGCGATGCGCGCAATACCTTGCCCGCATGGCAAGGCAAGGCCGATGCATGGTTCCTTGATGGTTTTTCGCCCGCCAAGAACCCTGAACTGTGGTCGCCCGGCCTGATGGCCGAGGTCGCGCGCCATACACAGGCCAAGGGCACCTTCGCCACCTACACCGCCGCAGGCCATGTGCGCCGCGCCTTGGCGGACGCGGGCTTTGCCGTATCGCGCCAACCCGGTTTTGGCACCAAACGCCACATGTCCAGCGGAGTGCTGAATTGAAACGCAATCCCCGCGCGGGCATCTGGCTGATGATCCTTGCCGTCACCTTGTTTGCCATACAGGACGGGTTTTCGCGCCATCTGGCCGAAACCTACAACGTGTTCATGATCGTCATGATCCGCTACTGGCTGTTTGGCGCCTTTGTCCTGATCTGGGCGCTGCGCCGCCCCGGTGGGCTGCGGTCGGTCGCCACGCCCCAGCCCCTGCTGCACCTTGCCCGCGCCAGCCTGCTGATTGCCGAGGTCTGCGTCATCATCTGGGGCTATACGATCATCGGCCTGATCGAAAGCCACGCCGTCTTTGCCGTCTGCCCCCTGCTGATTGCCGCCATGTCCGGCCCCCTGCTGGGTGAAAGGCTGGGCCTGCGCGGCTGGGCCGCTATTTTGGCCGGCATGGTGGGCGTGCTGGTCATCCTGCAACCCGGCAGTGGCATCTTCACCCCCGCCGCCCTGCTGCCCTTTGCCGCCGCCAGCATGTTCGCGTTGTATTCCGTGCTGACGCGCAAGGCATCGGCGCGAGATTCGTCCTTCAACAGCCTGTTCTGGTCCGGCACCATCGGCGCTGTCATCATCACCGCCATCGGCCTGCCGCAATGGGAGCCGATGACCGGGCTGGATTGGGGGATGACCGCCATCTACGCGACGGTCGCCCTGATTGCGAATTACGTGCTGATCAAATGCTATGAGGTGGCCGAGGCCTCAAGCGTGCAGCCCTTTGCCTACCTTCAGATCGTGCTGGTCAGCATCATCGGCGTGGTTGTGTATGACGAGGCACTGGACAGCCATGTCATGATTGGTGCGGCCATCGTGATTGCCGCAGGGCTGGTCACCCTGCTGACCACGCGCGCCCGCGCGGCCGAGGCGGGATAGGGGCATGGCCAAGCAGAACATCCGCGCGGGCATCGGGTTCATGGTGCTGACCACGGTGATCTTTTCGGTGCAGGACGCGCTGTCGCGGCATCTGGCGGGTGAATACAACGTGCTGATGATCGTGATGATCCGCTATTGGTTCTTTGCGGTTTTCGCAGTCGCCTTGGCCGCCCGCAGTGCCGGGGGGCTGCGCGCGACGTTCCGCACGGCCAACCCGGTGTTGCAGGCGGCGCGCGGCGTGCTGTTGGTGGCGCAGATCTGTGTGCTTGTGCTGTCATTCACGCTGATCGGCCTGATTGCCACCCATGCGATCTTTGCCTGCTACCCCTTGCTGGTCGCTGCCCTGTCCGGGCCTTTCCTGGGTGAAAAGGTCGGCTGGCGGCGGTGGTCCGCAATCGGGGCGGGGTTTGTGGGCGTGCTTGTCATCCTCCAGCCCGGCTATGCCGCCTTCACCCCCGCTACCGCAGTTGGCCTGCTCGCCGCTGCCATGTTCGCGGCCTATGGCATCATGACGCGCCTTGCCACGCGGCACGACAGTGCGACCACCAGCTTTGTCTGGGCAGGCGTAGCGGGGGCCCTCGCCATTTCCTGTGTGGGCTGGTGGTGGTGGGAACCCATGGCCCCGCGGGATATGCCCCTGATGGCGGCGCTGTGCTGCACGGGGGTCGCCGGGCACTGGTGCCTGATCAAGGCCTACGATCTGGCCGAGGCGAGTGCGGTGCAGCCCTTCGCCTATCTGCAACTGGTGTTCGCATCGGCTTTGGGCATCACGATCTTTGGCGAGGTGCTGGAGCCGCATGTGGCACTGGGGGCTGTGATCGTGGTGGCGGCAGGCATCTTCACCCTGTGGCGCGAACGGGTGCGGGCAGGGCGGCGTTGAGGGGATGATGGGAAGCGTCCCTTGAAGGGATGTTTTTGGGGATGAATGATATCAGTGAGTTAGCGTCGCGGCTTCAGGATTTGTTAAGGTTTGGAGTCAGTGTTGGTGGGTGAATCCGCGCGCAGTACGCCGAACGATACACCATCCGCGTCTTACATTGCTTCAACAAAGGTACGGCGTAGGCCGGTCAGGGCCGCAGAATCGATTTGCGCAATCAGTTCGTCGGAAAAGAATATCCCCGGGACACAACGCTCGCACCAGACATGGGCCTTGCCGATTGCAGAAGAATTCAACACCAGTCGTTCTTGGTCGACAAGCAGCTTGCCGCCTCTTCCTTGCTTCAGGAAATGTGGCGCATAAATGCCGTTGTCCATGATGCCCACCGTAAGATCCCGGTTCATCGTATCGAGCCGGTTGCAGATCACAAAAAACCATTGATCGGCGATCTTGCGGTCGACATGCGTGCCCGCGGGGACGGGGTCATAGTTTCCGTATACGTCCTGCCATGTGGCAGGATCGTAGCTGTAGGCAAAAACCTCGACCGGAAAGAACTGATGGACGCCGGGTTCAAGCCGTTCGATCAAATCTTTGGCTGCGGTCGAAATCTTCAGCCCGATCGCACTCAGTTCGAAATCAAGAAGCAGCCGGTCAGGATCGGCGTCACGCAATGCAATCCGTGTCGGTACATGGTCTGCATGTACGCTGCGTCCATCTCGGGCGCCCGAGATCATTCGACCGCCATCAGGCGTGGGGTCAACTGGTTTGACAAGACGGTAGTCGCCGTCAAGGTACTCGACCCAAGGCTCTTTCAGGTTCTTGCCCGGGTGAACGCCAGGCATGACGTCATATGGCATTTCAAACTCCTCCGCATCTCCGCATCCACCAACCCCGCCACCATCGGATGTGGCCGCAGATCGCCCTCACTTACCACCCGCGGGAAATTCGCGATCACCTGCCCGGTCGCTTTGGCATCAGGCGCTATCACATCCAGCAGGGTGGGTGAACCCGCGCAAGGTGCGCGGAACCACCCACCCAGCGGCTTGCTGTGCACCCCGGGGTGGGGATGGGGGATAGGGCGTAAGGGGTTTGCTGCTTCAACGGCCCGGCCCGTGCAGGTGTGCGCGGGCGTTCGGGGCTGAAAACAGTCCACTGGACT
>JALOSO010000100.1 GCA_025458385.1 Paracoccaceae bacterium
TTTGATCTGAAGGTGCGGGTGGAGCGGTGCGCGGCACCGGAGGAGGCGCAGCCAGCCTTCGGGGCGATCCCGCGGGTGGTGGAGCAGGGAAAGGGTCGGGGATGAGACAAATTTCTTCAAAAGAAATTTGGCAAATCTTTTCTGAAAAGATTTGGGCGCTGCGCGCCGGGGTGCAGAAATGACGGCATTGCCTGCACATACGGAGAAGAAGCTGGGTCTTGTGATTGACCTTGATACCTGCGTGGGCTGCCATGCCTGTGTGACAGCCTGCAAGGGCTGGAACGATCAGGGCGCGGGTCTTTCGGACCAGAACCCTTATGGATCAGACCCTTCGGGCGCGTTCCTCAACCGCGTTCACAGCTATGCCGTGCAACCTGTTGAGGGGCCTGCACAAACGATCAACTTTCCACGCTCTTGCCTGCATTGCGAAGATGCGCCTTGCGTGACGGTTTGCCCGACAGGGGCGAGTTACAAACGCGCGGAAGACGGGATCGTGCTGGTGAATGCGGATGATTGCATGGGCTGTGGGCTATGCGCCTGGGCCTGCCCTTATGGCGCGCGGGAAATGGACGCAGATCAGGGGGTGATGAAGAAATGCACGCTGTGCGTGGACCGCATCTATAACGAGGCGCTGCCGGAAGAGGACCGCGCGCCTGCCTGCGTGCGCACCTGCCCGACGGGGGCGCGGCATTTCGGCGATCTGGGCGATCCGGACAGTGCGGTGTCAAAGCTGGTGGTGCAGCGCGGGGGCTATGACCTGATGCCGGAATTGCGCACGCGGCCGACGAACAAATACCTGCCGCCACGGAAAAAGGATGTGCGGCAAGAGGCGTCCTTGCTGGCCCCCTTGCTGGATTTGCAGGCGACGGGCTTTGCGGGCTGGCTGGACCGCGTGTTGGGCAAACTATGAACCCGGCCCCCTCGGTCATTGTGTTTTCGGTGCTGTCTGGCGCGGGTTTCGGACTATTGGCTTTCCTTGGCTTTGGCGCGGTGGTGCCGGCCGGGTGGCCCGCGTTCTTCTGGTGGGGTTTGGGCTATGCCCTGGCCGTGGCGGGGCTGCTGGCGGCAACGTTTCACCTTGGCAATCCGAAGAACGCGCGCAAGGCGTTTTCGCAAGTGCGGACAAGCTGGCTGAGCCGCGAGGCCTGGGCGGCCGTGGTCACGCTGGTGACCTTGGCCCCGGTGGCGCTGTCGGATTGGCTGGGGCTTGGCTGGTGGCGGGGGGGCGGGGTGATTGGCGGGGCCTTGGCGCTGTTCACAGTGCTGACGACGGCGATGATCTATACGCAAATCCGGGCCGTGCCCCGCTGGCATTTCTGGACAACACCGGTGCTGTTTCTGGGCTTTGCGGTCACCGGGGGGATGATCCTTGCGGGGCAGGCGCTGGCCCCCTTTGCCAGTCTGGCTTTGTCGGGGGTTCTGGCACTGGCCTTCTGGTTGGGGGATGGGCGTTTTGCAGCTGCAGGGGCGACGCTTGGGTCAGCCACGGGTCTGGCAACCCTGGGGGCGCCGCACGTGTTTGAGCTGCCGCATACGGGGGGGAATTACCTGCTGCGCGAGATGATCTATGTTGTCGGGCGAAAACACGCGCAGCGGCTGCGGGTCATTGCGGTGGTCTGTGCCGGGCTGGCGCCTGCGGTGCTGGTTGGGCTGGTGCCGGGGGGGGCGGGGTTTGCGTTGGCGGGGCTGGTGCATCTGCTGGGCGCCTTTGCGGCGCGATGGCTGTTCTTTGCGGAAGCAGAGCATGTGGTGGGGCTGTATTACGGCAAGCGCTAGGCGGCGCGTGGGTTTTACCCACCCTACGCCAGATAAGCTTCGAGTACGGCCTTGGTCCCCTTGTTTTGGACATCTCGCAGGGCTGCGGTGAAGGCGGCGATGACACGCGGGTCGCGGCCAGTGTCGCCATAGACGGTGTCCATTTGCAACCAAACGCCCGGGTTGGTCTTGGCGGCCTTGGCGCGGGTTTGCAGGGCATCCCAATCGGGGTCGTTCGGGGGGATGGTCTGGCCATCATCCGTGACACCCGCGCAATAGTGGCACCAGAGGGCGGACAGAAGCAGAAGGCCGTTCGGCACCGTGCCAGCGGCGAGGTTGTCGTTCAGGGATGGCACGATGAATTTGGGCTGGCGGTTGGAGCCATCAAGGCAGAGGCGGGCGGTGGTATCGGCGACCTCGGGGTTGGAAAACCGCGCGATGATCAGGTCAAGATAGGCGGGGATGGAGGTCGCCGGCACCGGTGCAACGTGGGGCAGCACCTCTTCGGTCTCAACCTTTTGCAGGAAGGCGCGGATCAGGGGATGGGCCATCGCCTCATGCACCAGCGTCAGTCCCATAAGGGCAGCGGGGTAGGCGATGATCGCATGGCCGCCATTGAGGATGCGGATCTTCATCGCCTCGAAGGCATGCACCTGATCGGTAAAGGTGACGCCGACCTTTTCCAGGGCGGGGCGGCCGGTGGGAAAGTTATCCTCGAGCACCCATTGGCGAAAGCCTTCGCAGGTGACCGGGACAGGGTCAGTCAGGCCGAACCTGGCGGCAAGGGCGCGTTCGCGGTCACCCGTGGCGGGGGTGATGCGGTCAACCATGCCATTGGGGAAGGCGACTGATGCATCAACCCATGCGGCAAAGGCGGCGTCCTGCAGGCGCGCAAGGCCGGTGATGGTGGCATGCGTCACATGGCCGTTGCCGGGCAGGTTATCGCAGGACATGACGGTGAACGGCGCATGGCTTGCGGCGCGGCGGGCCCGCAGGGCGGCAAGGATTGCGCCAAAGGCGGTTTTGGGGGCACTGGGGTTGGCCACATCATGGGTGATATCGGGATGGCTGGCATCAAAACCGCCATCGGGGCCGACGAAATAGCCGCCTTCGGTGACGGTCAGGCTGACGATGCGGATGGCAGGGTCTGTCATGGCGGCAATCAATGGCGCGTTGTCATCGGCGACAGGGACAAAGCCGGTCATCGCACCAATTCGGCGGGCGGAATTGCCCTTCGGATCAAGGGTGATGACGGTCGAAAGATAATCCTGTTCGGCAAGGGCGTGGCGCATGCGTTCATCACCGGGGCGGACACCTGCGCCGAGGATGGCCCAATCGTGGCTTTCGCCAAGGGCGAAAAGGTCATCCAGATAGACGGCCATATGCGCGCGGTGAAAGTTGCCAAGGCCGATATGAACGATGCCGGGGCGGAGTTTGCTGCGGTCATAGGCGGGCAGGGCCACGGCTGCGGGGGATGCGATTGTCATGGCAGCAACTCCGGTATCGGGCGGGCAAAGGCAACCCTGCGGTGCAGGGCGCTTCCCTCCCCCCGCTGTGGGGGAGGGTTAGGGTGGGGGGGACTTCTGCGGCCTGCATGTCCCGGATCGTGGCGGCCCGGATCGTGGCGGGCGGCCCCCCACCCCTGACCCCTCCCCACGGGGGGGGAGGGGAAGCACTGTCCTATCACGCGGCGCGCGGGGGGGAAGGTGCCCATCATCACATCACGCAAGCCAGTTGCCGCCGTCGACGCCATAGGTCTGGCCGACACAGTAGGTGCTGTCTGCAGAGGCAAGGAAGATCGCCATCGGGATCAGGTCTGCCGCTGTGCCCATGCGCCCGAAAGGCACGCTGTCACCGACAATGCGCTTTTTCTCGCCCAGGGGGCGGCCCTCATATCGGGCGAAAAGGCTGTCGACGTGATCCCAATGCGCGCCGTCAACCACGCCCGGTGCAATCGCATTGACGTTGATGCCATGCGCGATCAGGTTCAGACCCGCACTTTGCGTCAGGCTGATGACCGCGGCCTTTGTGGCGCAATAGACCGCAACCAGACTTTCGCCGCGCCGCCCGGCCTGGCTGGCCATGTTGATGATCTTGCCGCCCCGCCCCTGCGCAATCATCTGCCGCGCCGCCGCCTGCAGCGTGAACAGCGTGCCTGCTACATTCACGGCAAACAGCCGGTCATAGGTGGCGCGCGTGATCTCGGCGATCGGCGCGGCATCGAACAGGGCTGCGTTGTTGATCAGAATATCCAGCCCGCCCATCGCTGAAACGGCCTGCGTGATGCCAGCCTCGATGCTGGCCTGATCTGTCACGTCCATCTGCACCGCGTGCGCGCCGGCCCCCAGCCCGGCCACTGCCGTGGCCAGTGCTGCAGCATTGACGTCGGCCAGCGCCACCTGCGCGCCTTCGGCCAGATAGGCCCGCGCAAATTCCAGACCGATGCCGCGTGCCGCCCCGGTGATCAGCGCTGCTTTTCCCTGCAACCTCATGCTGTCATCACCCGGCCGTCGGCACCAAAGCGGTGCAGTTTGCCCGGCTGCGGCGACAGGCGCAGCCTGTCCCCCGGCCGGTGTGTATCTTCGCCATTGCCCCGCACCGTGACCGCGCCAATCCCTGCGATCCCGACCTTGAGGAAAGTGTCAGACCCCAGATGTTCGGTCAGAACCACTTGCCCTTCCCACGGGCCATCTGCCGTGATGTCCAGATGTTCCGGCCGCACGCCGATGGTTGTGGCCCCGTGTTGCACCGCCGCTTCACCGGTGATCAGGTTCATCCGCGGGCTGCCGATAAAGCCTGCGACGAACACGTTCGCCGGGCTGCGATAAAGGTCCAGCGGGCTGCCGACCTGTTCGATGCGCCCCGCATTCAGCACAACGATCTTGTCGGCCATCGTCATCGCCTCGACCTGGTCATGGGTCACATAGATCATGGTGGTCTTCAGCGTCTGGTGCAGTTCCGAAATTTCCTGCCGCATGCCGACACGCAGTGCCGCATCAAGGTTTGACAACGGTTCGTCAAAGAGAAAGGCCGCCGGTTCCCGCACGATCGCCCGCCCGATGGCCACCCGCTGACGTTGCCCGCCCGAAAGCTGGCCCGGCTTGCGGTCAAGATAGGCCGTCAGGTTCAGCACCCCGGCGGCCCGGTCGACACGGCGCGCGGCCTCGGCTGCATCCATCCCGGCCATCTTCAGCGGGAAGGCAATGTTCTTGCGCACGGTCATATGCGGATAAAGCGCATAGGACTGAAACACCATCGCCAGCTTGCGTGCCGCGGGCGGTTGATCGGTTGCATCCGCCCCGTCAATCATGATCTTGCCGGCGGATGTATCCTCTAGCCCGGCGATCAGCCGCAGCAGGGTCGACTTGCCACAGCCCGACGGGCCGACGAACACCACGAATTCGCCATCGTTGATCACAAGGTCCAAGGGCGGAATGACGGCAGTCGCCCCAAAGGTCTTGGTAACGCCGGAAAGGGTGATCTGTCCCATGTTGTCTCTTTCTTACTTCACTGCGCCGAAGGTCAGGCCACGGACAAGCTGCTTCTGGCTGAACCAGCCAAGGATCACGATGGGGGCAATGGCCATGGTGCTGGCCGCACTCAGCTTGGCGTAGAACAGCCCCTCGGGTGAGGAATAGCTGGCGATAAAGGCCGTCAACGGGGCCGCATCGACCGTTGTCAGGCGCAGGGTCCAGAACGCCTCGTTCCAGGCAAGGATGATGTTGAGCAGAAGCGTCGAGGCGATGCCCGGCACGGCCATCGGCGTCAGCACATACAGGATTTCCGACCGGAGCGAGGCGCCATCCATGCGCGACGCCTCGAGGATCTCGGTCGGGATTTCCTTGAAATAGGTATACAGCATCCAGACGACGATGGGCAGGTTGACCAGCGTCAGCACGATCAGCAGGCCGATGCGCGTGTCCAGCAGCCCAAGATCGCGGAACAGCAGGTACATCGGCACCATGACGCCCACGGCAGGCATCATCTTGGTCGACAGCATCCACATGAGCAGATCCTTGGTGCGCGGCCCCGGCTGAAACGCCATGGCCCAGGCCGCGGGAATGGCGATGAGCAGGGCCATCAAGGTAGAGCCGACGGCCAGGATGACCGAATTCCAGAAAAAGCCAAAGTAATCGGACCGGTTGAGAACCTCGGTATAGGTGGCGGTGGTCCAGGGGGCTGACAGCATCGTCAGCGGCGTTGCAATCGCGTCACCTTCGGATTTGAACGACAGGATGACGATCCACAGGATGGGAAAGAAGATCAGCAAGGCCATGGCCCAGGCAAAGCCGGTGGTCACGATCTTGGCGGTGGCAGATGATTTGCGGGCCATGGTCAGGCGTCCAGATTCTTGCCGATCATCCGCATCAGGAAGATGGCCACGATGTTTGCAAGGATGACGGCGATGATGCCCCCGGCAGACCCTGCGCCAACGTCATAGTTCAGCAGGGACTGGACATAGACCAGATAGGTCAGTGTGGTGGTGGCGGTTCCGGGGCCGCCGTTCGTGGTGACCAGAATCTCGGCATAAACCGACAGCAGGAAAATGGTCTGGATCAGGATGACCACGGTAATGGCGCGCGTCAGGTGGGGCAGGGTCAGGTAGACAAAGCGCTGCAGGCGGTTCGCGCCATCCATTTCGGCAGCCTCTTGCTGTTCGCGGTCAAGGCTTTGCAGGGCGGTCAGCAGGATCAGCGTGGCAAAGGGCAACCATTGCCAGGCAACGATCAGGATGATCGAGGCCAAGGGCGCATGGGCCAGAAAATCGAACGGGGTCAGGCCGATGGCACGGGCGACATGCGCGAAAAAGCCGTTGACCGGGTCCATGAACATGTTCTGCCAGACCAGCGCAGAGACGGTCGGCATCACAAAGAACGGCGCGATCACCATGATCCGCACGAGGCCCTGGCCAAAGAACGGCTGGTCCAGCAACAGCGCCAGGGCAATGCCGCCGAATACGGTGATGATCAGCACACCGCCGACAAGGGCAATGGTGTTCCAGATCGAGGTCCAGAATGCGGCATTGGTGACAAAGTAGTAATAGTTGTCAAAGCCGACAAAGCCCGTGTTGGCCGGGTTCAGCAGGTTATAGCGTTGGGTGGAAAACCACAGGGTCATGGCCAGCGGAACGATCATCCACAGCAACAGCAGGATGACAGCAGGCGAGATCATCAGGCGCGACAGGGCACGCGAATGGGCGGTGGCCATGGCTGTGGTTCCGACGAATGGAATGGGGAAGGGTGGTCAGGTCAGGTCAGAGAAACTGGGGCCGCCGTTCCTGGGAAAGGGCGGCGGCCCCATGCCGGTCACATCTTACTTGATGTAGCCAGCTTTGGTCATCTCGTCGGTGACAAGGGTCTGTGCTGCGGCAAGCGCATCGTCCAGCGTGGACGAACCGGCCAGAACGGCGCTGAACTGCTGGCCAACAGCCGTGCCCAGCCCCTGGAATTCAGGGATCGCCACGAACTGGACACCGGTATATGGCACGGGGTCGACGGTCGGGGCGGTGGGGTCTGCGGCGTTGATGCTGTCAAGCGTCATCTGCGCAAAGGGAACCGACTGGTACTCGGGGTTGGTGTAAAGCGAGGTCCGCGTTCCGGGCGGCACGTTGGCCCAGCCTTCCTTGGATGCGACAAGGGCCGTGTATTCCTTGGACGTGGCCCAGGCGACAAAGGTCTTGGCAGCATCGACACTGTCCGATCCGGCCGGGATGGCCAGGGACCAGGCCCACAGCCAGTTGCCGCGCTTGCCAAGCCCGTTGTCAGGGGCCAGCGCAAACCCGACACTGTCGGCAACCGTGCTGTCGGCGCCTGTGACGAACGACGCCGCAACCGTTGCGTCGATCCACATGCCGCATTTGCCCTGCTGGAACAGTGACAGGTTTTCGTTGAACCCGTTGTTCGATGCACCCGGCGGGCCAAAGTTGTTCATCAGATCCAGATAGAAGGTCAGCGTATCGCGCCAGGGCTGCTGGTCGAACTGCGGCTTCCAGTCCGCATCGAACCACTTGGCCCCGAACGAGTTGGACATGGCGGTCAGGAAGGCCATGTTTTCACCCCAGCCCGCCTTGCCGCGCAGGCAGATGCCATAGATGCCCGCGTCCTTGTCGGTCATCGCCTCGGCGGCGGTGCGGATATCGGCCCAGGTGGGGGCTGCAGGCATTGTCAGCCCGGCTTTCTCCATCAGGTCCGTCCGATACATCACCATCGAGCTTTCGCCGTAAAATGGTGCGGCATAAAGTTCGCCATTCACGGTCAGGCCGCCAGCGATGGCTGGCAGCAGATCGGCCTTGTCCCATTCGGGTGGCAGATCGTTCAGGCTGACCAGCCAGCCCTGATTGCCCCAGATCGGCACTTCGTAGGTGCCGATGGTCAGCACGTCGAACTGGCCGCCCTTGGTGGCGATGTCGGTCGTCACGCGTTCCCGCAGGACGTTTTCTTCCAGCGTGACCCATTCCACGGTAATATCAGGGTGCAAGGCATTGAATTCGCCCATCAATCCCTGCATGCGGATCATATCGCCATTGTTCACGGTGGCCACCGTGATGGTCGTTGGTTCGGCCCATGCGGCAACCGTCAGGGTGCACAAGGCCGACGCGCCAAGAAGCGCGCGAAGGGTATTCGTCATTGGTATCCTCCCGATGCCCGATGTGAGCATTTGATCTGTTAGTGATGTATTGCTCACAAATGCGCTGCATAAAGTCAACGCTGTTCTTGACGCAGCGTGATGGAATTTGCGGCGGTTGGAAAACAGGGCTTGCGCGTCAGCCCGGTGGCGTCAGAAGGGCCCGCGCCGTCAGCTCATCGGTGATCAAGCCATTGAAAATACGGCCCGTCAGGCCGGCCCTGATCGCACGTTCCTTTGAAGGCCCTGCTGCAATGGCAATGACTGAACGTCCGGCATCGGCCTGTACCCGTGCCCCGGCCACCCGGTTGTTCACGGCTGTCTCCAGATACTGTCCGTCCGAATCATAGGCCCAGCCCGCAACCTCGCCCGCGGCCCCTGCGGCCTGCATCTCGGCCAGTTCAGCCTGTGTCAGAAAGCCGTCCTTGACCAGCGGCGCATCATCGCCCATCTGGCCCACGCCGACAAAGGTGACATCCGCCGCATTGGCCAGCGCCAGCACAGACTTGATCGAGGGGAGCGCGTGAAACAGCATCCGCTCTTCGATTGACCCGGCGATCACCGGCATTGGCATGGGGTAATGCGGTGCGCGCACGCGGTCGGCGATACGCATGATCACGTCGTAGTAGCTGGCCGATCCATCCGGGCTGATGTTGCCGTTCAGGCTGACGATGCGGTGCTGTTCGCATTCCATCGCTGTCAGCTCATCAACCGCCGCCCGCAGGGTGCGCCCGGTCCCAAGTGCGATGACCAAGGGCTTCGGGCTGCGCAACACACGTTCGATCTCGGCCGCCGCCGTGGGCGCAAGCGATGGCAGCGGGTCCATGCCCGGCGGCAGCGACGGGGCAACCCGCGCAAGGCGCAAACCATGCCGGCGCATCAAGGCGGCCTCCAGATCAAGGCAGCCTGACACGCGGTGTTCCAGCCGCACGCGGATCAGCCGTTCGGCCATGGCCCGGCTGACCAGGCGCTGCGCGCGTTGGCGGCTGACGCCAAGTTCCTGGGCGATCTGATCTTGCGTCAGCCCGGCCACATAATACAGCCAGCCCGCGCGCGCGGCATCATCCAGCGGTGTGGCATCGGTCTCGGGGCGGTCAGTCATGCGGTCTGGTCCATGTCAAGCAAGGCTGTTAGCCGGGCAAAATCGTCAAAGCTGCGGTGCGGGCTGGCATCCGGCGGTGGCGTCAGGTCAAGCCCGCGCAAATGGCTGCCCCCGGTAAAGCGCCACACCTGCATGCCGGCCGCAAGGCCCGCACGAATGCCCGTCAGGCTGTCTTCGATCACAAGGCAACGCGCCGGGGCAACCCCCATCCGCGCTGCGGCATGCAGAAACAGGTCTGGTGCGGGTTTGCCCCGGGCCACTTCGCTGGCGGTAAAGCTGCGCCCGGCAAAGGCCGCTGTCAGCCCCACCAGGGCCAGTGAGGTGGCAAGCCGTTCCGGGCTGGATGAGGTGGCAAGGCAATAGGGCAGGGGCAATGCCCCAAGCGCCTGCGCCACCCCCGGCATGATGCGCAGATCGGTCTGAAACGCCTGCAGCAGACGCGCGCGGTAGTCGGCCTCGAACCGGTCAGGCAGGGTGACGCCAAAGGTCTCGCGCACTTCGCGCAGCACGGTCGGATAACTGCGCCCCAGAAACTGCCGGGTGACGAAATCCATGTCGATCTCAACCCCGTAACCCGCCAGTTCCGCGATCAGTTGCCGGGCGCTGATGACCTCGCTGTCAATCAGCAC
>JALOSO010000341.1 GCA_025458385.1 Paracoccaceae bacterium
CCCAGCTTTTTCGTGGCATCCATGCAGGATTTCACCGTTGCGGCCGCATAGGCGTAAACCTCGGGGTCCGGGTTTGTGGCCGCGCCCGCCATCCAGCGCTTGTGGCTGAACAGGTTGGCGGTGCCCCACAGCAGCTTTGCCTTGTGGCGGGTCTGCTTTTCCCCAAGGTAATCAACGATTTCTTCCAGATTGCGCAGGCTTTCGGCAAAGGTCGCACCCTCGGGGCGCGCATCGGCATCGTGAAAGCAGTAGAATGGCACGTTCAGAATATCATACATCTCAAAGGCGACATCGGCCTTCATCTTTGCAAGCGCCATCGTATCGCCGAACCACGGGCGATCAAAGGTTTGGCCGCCGAAGGGGTCACCCCCCGGCCAGGCAAAGGAATGCCAATAGGCCACGGCAAAGCGCAGATGGTCTTCCATCCGCTTGCCCATGATCACCTCATCCGGGTCATAATGGCGAAAGGCGAATTCGTTGGTCGAGTCGAGCCCTTCAAATCTGATCTGCGGAATGCCTTTGAAGAAATCAGTCATGTGATGTCCTTGAGAAGAGTTTGTGCTGCGCGGTAGCGCCCATGGCCTTCGCTGAACGATGCGACAAGTCGCCTGTCAGGGTCAATGGTACGCGCGATAGCCGGAAGGCTGGCCACGCTGGCACCTGCGCCCGTCGCGGCCATGATCGCCAGACGCGCGGCGCCAAAAGCCCCGCCGAAATCACCCGCGACCGGCACCTGCACCGGGCAGTCCAGCGCGGTTGCAATGGCCGCCAGCCAGTAGTCTGACCGCGACCCGCCGCCAACGGCCAGCAGGCGCTGCAGTTGCGTGCCCGTGGCGGCCAGTGCATCACGGCAATCCCTGATGGCGAAGGTCACGCCTTCCAGCACCGCCCGCGTGCCTGCGGCCCGGTCTGTCGCATGTTCCAGCCCAAGGAAGGCCCCGCGAATGGCCGCGTTGTTCAACGGCGTGCGTTCGCCGCCCAGATAGGGCATGAACAGCGCCTTGCCCGGTGCCTGCAGCGCGCCCAATTCACCGGTCAACGCCGCTGCACTTTGCCCCACCAGCCCCGCATACCAGTTCAAGGAATCCGTGGCCGACAGGATCACCCCCATTTGGTGCCACGTCCCCGGCAAGGCATGGCAAAAGGTGTGCACGGCCGTGGCCGCATCCGGCTGATAGCCGTCATTTGCCGCGAACAGCACGCCCGACGTGCCAAGCGACACGAACGCATCGCCCGCCCGCACCACGCCCACACCCACGCCGCTGGCCGCGTTATCGCCGCCGCCGCCCGCGACGACCACGGCAGAGGAAAGGCCCCATCGGCTGGCCAGTGCGCTGCGTAACGTGCCCGAAACCTGCGATCCTTCCACCAGGCGCGGCATCTGCGCCCGCGTCAGCCCCGTGGCTGCCAGACAATCATCCGACCAGTCCCGCGCGCCCGTATCCAGCCAGCTTGTGCCCGCCGCATCCGACATTTCCGCCACATGCTCACCCGTCAACCACAGGCGCAGATAATCTTTCGGCAGCAGCACCTTGGCCACTTTCGCCCACACGCCGGGTTCATGCCGCTGCACCCACAGCAGTTTCGGCGCGGTAAAGCCCGGAAAGACGATATTGCCGGTCACCCGCCGGAACAGCGGGTCTTCGTCCATTTCAGCCGCTTCAGCATGGCTGCGCGTGTCATTCCACAAGATGCATGGGCGTAACACCCCATCGGCCGCGTCCAGCAAGGTTGCGCCGTGCATATGCCCTGACAACCCGATCCCCTGCACCTGCCCCAACCCATGCGGCGCCAGACGGTCAAGCACCGCTTCGGCCGCCGCGATCCAATCCGCCGGCGCCTGCTCTGACCAGCCTTCGTGCGGGCGGGACACGTTCAGCGGCGCCGTCGCCTCGGCCAGCACCTGCTGCCTGTCGTCAATCAACACAGCCTTGAGGCCCGATGTCCCCAGATCAAGCCCGATATACATGCACCCGTCCTGCCCGAATTTCCTGCAACGGCGATCATGACAAGGTTAGCTTCGCCTGTCACGCAGTTCGCGCAGGCCACCCGCGCACGCCTTGCGCATCCCCCGCCCCGGGGGTCTTGCACAATAGCGCCGATGTGACCGTGTCCCCCGTGTGGCCAATTGCCCTTGCCCGGTACGGATGGCATAGACACAGAGGCAAGTCTTGGGGGCATGCGTGACGCAGGTGCTGCGGTGGAAACGGATCGGATGCAGCCTTGCGCTGGCCGCGGCCATCGCGCTGGCCCCATCGGCCTTTGCCTTTGACCGGATCACCTTTGATGTCGCCAGCGACGAACGCACGCTGCAAAAAGAGTTGCGCGCCGCGTCGCTTCTGCTCTCGGCCCAGCATGAGGGTGACACCAATGCCCAGGATCTGTTTGCTGCGGCCCGCGGGGAATATGGCAGGCTTGTGGGTGCGCTTTATGCCCGGGGCTATTATGCGCCCGTGATCCGCGTGCAGATCGACGGGCGCGAGGCCGCGACGATTGCCCCCCTCGATGCCCCTGCTGTCATCAACAGCATCACCGTTTCGGTCGACCCCGGCCCGCAGTTCCGGTTTTCAACGGCGCGCGTCGCCCCCTTGGCCCCCGGAACCGACATGCCCGATGCCTTTCGCCCCGGGGCCATCGCCGAAAGCGCCATCATCCAA
>JALOSO010000101.1 GCA_025458385.1 Paracoccaceae bacterium
CGCCGCGGCCGTTGCTGCCAATTGTCACCTGGTGAAAGATCAGCGCATTCGGGCCGATCACCGCCTGATGATTGATCACAATCCCCTGCGGATGCGGCAACAGCAGCCCGCCGCCCAGTTGCAGGTTCAACGGAATATCGCATTGCGAAATCAGGCTGGCCCAGCGGTGCAGCCCTGTCCACAGCAGCTTGCGCAGCAAGGGAAGCGGCCCTTTCGCCTGAAATCCCCGGACCGCCCGCAACAGCATGCGCCCGCGCCATGGCAAATGCCGCAGCCGTTCGCGCGACCAATCCGGCACCTCGGCCGATACCGGCATGCTGGCCTGCTCCATTCCTGTCCCCGTCACCCTGTTTTGCGCCAAAGGATACGCGGCACAGCCCCACGGTCAACCGGCATCGCTTGACCCTGCCACCATCAAGCGCCACAAGGCCGCAGTCACAGACCCGAGGCCCCGATGCGCACCCTGCCCCATGCCCGTATCCCGGAACTGCCGAACCCCTATTTCGGCAAGGTGCGCGACTGTTATGATTTGCCCCCCACATCTGAACACCCGGATGGCCGCCGCATCCTGATCTCATCTGACCGTATCTCGGCCTTTGACCGTATCCTTGCCAGCATCCCGCACAAGGGTCAGGTCCTGACCCAACTCGCGCGTTACTGGTTTGACGCCACGGCAGATATTTGCCCCAACCATGTGCTGGCCTACCCTGACCCGAACGTGGTGATCGGCCAAAGGCTGACAATCCTGCCGGTCGAAATCGTCGTGCGCGGGTATCTCGCGGGCACCACCGGCACCTCGGTCCTGACGATGTACAAGGCCGGTCAGCGGAATATGTATGGACATATTCTGCCTGACGCGATGCGCGACAATGCCCCCTTGCCCGCGCCCATCATCACGCCCACGTCCAAGGAATTCGACGGCGGGCATGATGCGCCATTGACCGCCGCCGAGATTGTCAGCACCGGCCTCTTGACCGCCGCGCAGTGGGATCAGGTCTCCGCCCGTGCGCTTGCGCTGTTTGCGCGCGGGCAAAGAATGGCCGCCGAACGCGGGCTGATCCTTGTGGATACAAAGTATGAATTCGGCACCGATGCCGCCGGAAACATCCTGCTGGCCGATGAGATTCACACGCCTGACAGCAGCCGCTATTGGCTGGCCGATGGCTATGACGCAGCCTTCGCAGCAGGCACGCGCCCGCCGAGCTTTGACAAGGATGTGATCCGGTCATGGGTGGCTGCGCGCTGCGATCCCTATGCCGACCAAATCCCCGACATCCCGGCCGAGATGATCGAAGAAACCAGCCGCGTCTACATGCAGGCCTATGCGGCGATCACCGGCCAACCCTTTCAGCCTGACATGACGGGCGACACGGTGCTGGACCGCGTGCGCGCCAACCTGCGGCCCTATTTCACGGCCTGAGAATTCCCGCTACCGATACCAAAACGAAAGGACCATCCGATGATTCTGTCCTGTGGCGAAGCCCTGATCGACATGCTGCCCCGCACGACAGCGGCGGATGAGGTGGCCTTTGCGCCCTATGCCGGGGGGGCAGTGATGAACACGGCCATCGCCCTTGGGCGGCTTGGCGTACCGTCAGGGTTTTTCTCGGGCCTGTCGAATGACCTGATGGGCGAGATTCTGGTGGACACGCTGGAGGCGTCCAAGGTGGATACGTCTTTTGCGGCACGGTCGGGCAGACCGACGACGCTGGCCTTTGTGAAGCTTGTGAACGGCAATGCAACCTATTCGTTTTACGACGAAAACACCGCAGGCCGCATGATTGCCCCCGCCGATCTGCCCAGCCTGCCGGATAGCATCAGCACCTTGTTCTTCGGTGGCATTTCCCTTGTGAATGACCCCGCCGCCAGCACCTATGAGGCGCTGCAATCGCGTGAGGCGGCGCGGCGGGTAACGATGATCGACCCGAACATCCGCGTGAAATATCTGGAGCTGATGGAAAGCCTGACACCGGGCACGCAAGCGGCCTACCGCGCGCGCATAGGGCGCATGGTGTCCATGGCGGATATGGTCAAGGTATCGGACGAAGACCTGCACTGGCTGATGGGCGAGGGCGACCTTGAAGCGGTCGCGCGCAAGCTGATTGCGACGGGGCCGAAGGTGATCTTCATCACCGAAGGGGCCAGTGGGGCGCGGGCGGTGACGGCGACGCAGAACCGCTTTGTGGCGGCAACCAAGGTGACGGTGGCCGATACGGTGGGCGCGGGCGATACGTTCAACGCAGGCGCGCTGGCTGCCCTGCATCAGGCTGGCGCGCTGACCAAAGCGGGTGTTGCGGACCTGTCGGATGCCCAGCTTGATGCCGCACTCAGCCTTGGAACGCGCGCTGCGGCGGTGACAGTGTCGCGCGCGGGGGCCAACCCGCCTTGGGCGCATGAGTTGTGAGGGCGGTTCTTCAGCGCGTTTCGCGCGCGTCGGTCACCGTTGACGGTGCGATCACCGGCGAAATCGGTGCAGGGCTGCTGATCCTGATTTGCGCGATGCAGGGCGACACTGCGGCGCAAGCGGATCAATTGGCCGCCAAGATCGCCAAGCTGCGGATCTTCAAGGATGCGGCAGGCAAGATGAACCTGTCGGTAAAGGATATCGGCGGTTCTGCCCTGATTGTCAGCCAGTTCACCCTTGCGGCCGAGTTGCGCGGCAACCGCCCCGGCTTTTCCACTGCGGCCAGCCCGGATGAGGGCAAGCGCCTGTATGACTATTTCACCACCCGCATGGCCGCCGAGGGCATTGCCACAGCCAAGGGCATCTTCGGCGCGGATATGGCGGTGGACCTGCTGAATGATGGGCCCGTCACGATCTGGATGGATACGGACAGGCTGTAGCGCATTCCCTGCAAAGGCCGCTCATCACTCCCCTGCCGGGTCGTTCTTCGCTTGTGCCCTCAGCGAAGAACGACCCGGCAGGGGAGTGATGAGCGGCCCGAGGCGCCACGGTTATTTTGTGAACGGGTTTGCCCCGACCCGGCCCAAGGCAATCTCGCAATCGCCCAGGGTCTGCATCGAGGCACTGGACCCGGCGAGCGTAAAGTCAATCACCGCCTGTCCCTGTTCGTTGCGCACCTTGAACGTATTGCCCCGGGCAATCTCGACCAAGAGGTCGACGGCGTCATCTTCATCCGTCAGGTTGAACAGCACCGAATTCTGCGTCAGTTGCGCGTTGTTCAGCGTCCATTCGGCCCGACGGTCGATCTGCACCACCAGATTGGCCGAGGTCTCACCGAATTGCCAATCAGGCGAATACAGTTGCAGTTGCGTGTAGCCGTCCTGAAACACCCAGATGGCAAAGGTGTCTTCCCGCTCTGTCACCCGCGCCGAACAGGCAAGTTCGCCGTCATCGAACCGGACGATTTCAACCAGCCAGGCCCCACGCTGAAACACGATTTCGGAATCCTGCGCCGATGCAGCGCTGCAAAGCGTGGCAAGGGCAAGGGTGGCAAACCGCAGCATCGAACCCGTCCTTTCAAACGACCCGATTATTGTGCCGCGATTCGCCTTGTGCAATCAAGCCGGGGATCAGGCCGCCCATTCCCATGGCCGGATGTGCTGGCCCAGCACCTCTGCCACGCGTGCATCCTCGACCGTGCCCGATTTCGACAGTTGCGCCACCAACCCGCGCTTCTTGTCCTCGATCACGCCCGTCACCTTGGCCGGAATGCCCGCCGCCGCCAGTTCGGCATCATAAATCCGCGTGATCGCCAGCCTGCGCAGATCAGGCTTGAACACTTTGCCCACCGCAGTCTTCGGCAGTTCCGGAAGAATTTCGATATGCTTGGGCACCGCCGCGCGTTCGCTGATCGCCGTTTTTGCAAATTCCATCAGGTCGGCCGTCGTCGCCGTTGCCCCCTTCACAAGCTCCACATAGGCCGCCGGCAGTTCGCCGGCATGCGCATCCGGCTGACCAATGGCGCCGACAAAGCCCACCGCCGGGTGGCCCATCAGCGCCTCTTCGATCGTGGCCGGGTCAATGTTGTGCCCGCCCCGGATGATCAGGTCCTTCGCGCGCCCTGTGATGTACAGATAGCCATCCGCATCAATGCGCCCCAGATCACCTGTCCGCAGCCATTTGCCATCGGCGAAAAGATCCTTGTTCTTGTCGGCCTCTGTATAGGTATTCCCGTCAAACACCCCGGGGTTCGAGACACAGATCTCGCCCACTTCATCCACGCTGCAATCCTGAAACCCGTCCGCCCGCTGCATCAGGATACGCACCGACGTATGCGGGAAGGGCATCCCAACCGAGCCGATCTTCTTGGCCCCGTCCGGCGGGTTGCAGGACACAAGGCAGGTCGCCTCGGTCAGCCCGTAGCCTTCGATGATCTCAAGGCCCGCCGCCGCCTTGAAGCGGTTGTAAAGTTCAATCGGCAAAGGCGCCGATCCGCTGAACGTGCCCCGCAGCGTGCTGATATCCGCATTCACCGGGCGCTGCATCAGCGCCGCAAGTGCCGTGGGCACGGTGATGGTGTAGGTCACCTTCCAGCGTTCCACCAGTTTCCAGAAATTGTCGAACACGCCGTCGCCGCGATAGCCCGCAGGTGTGGGAAAGACCACATGTGCACCCGATGCGATCATGCTCATCATGATCGGATAGGCGGCAAAAACGTGGAACAGGGGCAAGGGGCACAGCACCACATCGCCCGCGCGGAACAGGATCGTCGCGCCCAGCCAGCCGTTATAGACCATGCCCGAGACACGGTGCTGCGCGACTTTGGGCATGCCCGTGGTCCCGCCCGTGTGGAAATAGGCGGCCACCCGATCAGTCGTGACATCCGCAAAGGTCAGCTTGTCCGCCGGTTGCTTGGCCACCTCTGCGCCGAAATCCAGCACGCGCGCCTTGTGGTTGACCGGGTTTTTCGGGCGCAGGAAGGGCACGATCAGGTTTTTGGGGAAACCCAGATAGGTCAGCAGGTCAATCTCCAGCACCGTCTGCACATTGGGGGCCAGCGCCACGGCGGCGGCCACCTTTTGTGGCACATCCGTTTTCGGGAAGGCCCGCAGCGTGACGACCACTTTGGCATTCGTCTCGCGCAGGATGGCGCCGATCTGATCGGGTTCCAGCAGCGGGTTGATCGGGTTCACGATGCCCGCGACAGACCCCGCCAGCAGCGTCACCGCCGTATCAATGCAATTCGGCAGCACATAGGCCACCACATCCTTTTCGCCGACCCCAAGGCTGCGGAACAGGTTCGCCGCCTGTGTGACGCGCCCGTGCAGCGCATCCCATGTCAGGGTCTGCGCCCGGTCTGCCGGGCCGGATGTGATCTGGAACGAAATCGCCGGGCGCGCGCCATGCGCGGCTTTGGTGCGCGACAGAAATTCGTACATGGATTTCGGATGCGTGCCGTCATCCCATGGCCCCTTCGCCTCAAGCGCGCGTATGTCCGCAATGGATGCGAATGCTGTCATGACGTCCTCCCTGACGGTGTCCCGGTTTGCCCGTGGATTGTTGTGCGTCAGAATTGAGCATGAACGCCCAATGTCGCAAGCCTTTCCTGCAAAGAAAACGCAGCGTCAGGCCCCGCTTGTCAGGCCTGCCCGTCGGTGAACTGCAATCGCGCCAGCCGCGCATAAAGCCCGCCTGCTGCGACCAGCGCCTCATGCGTGCCTTCGTCCACGATGCGCCCGTGTTCGAACACGATGATCCGGTCCGCCCGTTTCACCGTGGCCAGCCTGTGCGCCACCACCAGCGTCGTGCGCCCCTGTGACAGCTGCTCCACCGCTGCCTGCACCGCCGCCTCACTTTCGGCATCAAGGGCCGAGGTCGCCTCGTCCAACAGCAGCACCGGCGCGTCGCGCAGGATGGCGCGGGCAATCGCGATGCGCTGTTTCTGCCCGCCCGACAGCATCACCCCGCGTTCGCCAAGCGCCGAGTCATAGCCCTGCGGCAATGCCACGATGAAATCATGCGCGGCGGCGGCGCGGGCGGCGGCCTCGACCTCGGCATCGCTGGCATCAGGCCGGCCAAAGCGGATGTTGTCACGCGCCGAGGCCGCAAAGATCACCGGGTCTTGCGGCACAAGCGCGATATGGCGGCGGAAATCCGTGCGCGCCAAGTCCGTCAGCGGCACGCCGTCCAGCAGAATTGCGCCCGACTGCGGATCATAGAACCGCATCAGCAGTTGCAGGATCGTGGTCTTGCCCGCCCCCGATGGCCCCACAAGCGCCACGGTCTGCCCCGGTTTCACCTGCAAACTCACCCCGTCCAGCGCGCTGACCGTGGGCCGCGCCGGGTAACGGAAGGCCACATCGCGGAAGGTGATCTCACCGCGCACCGGAGCCGACAGGCTGCGTGGCTGTTCCGGATCCTGCACCGTGTCGGTGGTATTCAGAATCTCCACCAGCCGTTCCGTCGCGCCCGAGGCCCGCTGCAATTCGCCCCAAATCTCGGACAAGGCACCCACCGCGCCCGCAACCATCACAGCGTAAATCACGAACTGCACCAGTTCACCCGGTGTCATCACCCCCGCCCGCACATCGCGCGCGCCGATCCACAGCACACCCACGATCCCTGTGAATACAAGGAAGATCACGATCACCGTCATGATCGCCCGCACCCCGATGCGCGTGCGGGCCGAGGCGAAGGATTTCTCCGTCACCTCGCCGAACAGGGCCTTGGTCTGGCTTTCATGGGTAAAGGCCTGCACCGCCTGCACGGCTGTCAGCGCCTCGGTCGCTTGGCCCGATGACGCCGCGATCCAATCCTGATTTTCGCGGCTCAGGCGCCGCAGCTTGCGCCCCAGCACGATGATCGGCACCACCACCGCAGGCACCACGAGCAGCACGAGCCCCGTCAGCTTGGCTGAAGTCAGGAACAGCAGCACAAGCCCGCCCATCAGCATCAGCAGATTGCGCAGCGCGATGGATACGGAGGATCCGATCACCGACAGGATCAGCGTTGTGTCGGTGGAAAGGCGGCTGACAATCTCGCCCGTCATCAAGCGTTCAAAGAACGCAGGCGACAGGCCCATCACCCGGTCAAACAGCGCAAGGCGGATGTCTGCCACCACACGCTCACCCAATCGGGTGACGAAATAATAGCGCAGCCCCGTGCCCACAGCCAGAAGGGCCGCAATGCCAATGGCGGCGGCAAAATACTGATCCAGTATTTCGGTCGTGCCTGCGTTGAAATTGTCCACGACCCGCCGCACGGCCAAAGGCAAAACAAGGCTGACCGCGGCCGTCAACACCAATGCAGCCAGCGCCAACAACAGCAGTGCGCGATAGGGCCGCAGGAATGGCAGCAGCCCGCGCAGGGAACCTACGCGCTTGGACGTTGCGCGCTCTTCAAGGGGTTGCTCGGCCATGGCGTGCATCTAACGGCGAACGCGCCGGGGTTCAAGGTGGGGGCAGACGGCTTTCCCTTCGCCCTGTCCCGTGCTTATGTCGCAGGCGGGCAAAGGGGGCTGGCAGCATGGGCATGTTTCAAGCGGGCGACGGCACGCCATTGCACTATGATGACCGGGGCGAAGGGATGCCTTTGCTTTGCTTGTCAGGCCTCACGCGCACCATGGGCGATTTTCAGTATCTGATGCCACACCTGCCCCCCCTGCGCGTGATCCGCATGGATTATCGCGGGCGCGGCGGCAGTGGTTGGTCTGGTGCGGCCAGCTACACCGTGGCGCAAGAGGCGGCGGATGCCGTGGCGCTGCTGGATCATCTGGGGGTTCAAAGGGCGGCGGTTCTGGGCACCTCACGCGGGGGGCTGATCGGCATGGTTCTGGGGGCGGTGGCGCGCGGGCGGCTGCTGGGGCTGTGCCTGAACGATGTGGGGCCGGTGCTGGAACGGGCGGGGCTGGTGCGCATTCAGGATTACGTGGGGCGCAACCCGGTGGCGCGCACGATCGAGGCTTATGCCGCGGCGATGCCGCGCTACAACCCGGGCTTTGCAGGGGTGCCCGCGCGCCGTTGGCAGGAGGAAGCGGAACTGCATGCCAAGGTGACGGATACGGGGCTGGCCATCACCTATGACCCGGCGCTGCGCGACAGCTTTCTGGCCAGCATGGCGGCACCGGCGGGGGATGCATGGCCATTGTTCGATGCACTGGCGGGCCTGCCTATCGCGTTGATCCGGGGGGCGAATTCAGACCTGTTGTCGATGGAGACGGCGATGGAGATGCAACGCCACCGCCCGGATATGATCTTTGCCAATGTGCCGGACCGTGCGCATATCCCTTTCCTTGATGAACCGGAAAGCCTGCAAGCGATCGGGGCCTTTCTGCAGGCCTGCGCATGATGGATGTGGCGATGATCGAGGCGGCGGCGGCGCGCATTGCGGGGCGTGCGCGGGTAACGCCGCTGCTGGAAAGCGATACGCTGAATGACCTTGCGGGGCGCCGCGTGCTGGTCAAGGCGGAATGCCTGCAGCGCACGGGCAGTTTCAAGTTTCGCGGGGCGTGGAACGCGTTGTCCTGCCTTGCGGCGGGGGTGGGCGTGCTGGCCTATTCATCCGGAAACCATGCGCAAGGCGTGGCCTTGGCCGCGCGCTTGCAGGGCCGCGCGGCGGTGATCGTGATGCCATCGGATGCGCCTGCCGTGAAGATCGCGAATACAAGGGGTTACGGGGCGGATGTGGTGCTTTATGACCGCGCGAAGGATGACCGAGACGCGATTGGGGCGGGGCTGGCAGCACAGCGCGGCCTTCATCTGGTTAAACCCTTCGATGATGCGTCGGTCATCGCGGGGCAAGGGACCGTCGGGCTGGAAATCGCTGTGCAGGCGGCGGATGCGGGGGTAACGGCGGGCCGCGTGTTCACCTGCTGCGGCGGGGGCGGGCTGACGGCGGGGATTGCGGTGGCCTTGGCCGCGCGTGCGCCGGGGCTGCGGGTGCATCCGGTGGAGCCTGAAGGGTTTGATGATGTGGCGCAGTCACTGGCGCAGGGTGGGATCGTGACACATCAGGGGCAGGCCACGATCTGCGATGCCATCATGACGCCCGCGCCGGGGGCGCTGACCTTTCCCATCATGCAGCGTCACTGCGGGGCGGGCCTTACCGTGACCGACGCCGAGGTGCGCCGCGCGATGGCATTGGCCTTCACACATCTGCGCATTGTGGTTGAACCGGGCGGCGCAGTGGCCTTGGCCGCGGCCTTGTTCCGGGGCGGGGATGGCGCGGTGATCTGCACAGCCTCAGGCGGGAATGTGGATGCGGCCTTGTTCGGGCAGGTTCTGCAGGAGCATGCGATTTGACATTTTCGAACATTTATCCGCAGTTCACCGACCCAGACCTGATCCAGATTACAGAATTCGCACATGCCCTTGATCTATCTTGATGACATCCGCCTGAATGCCGAACTGACCGGTCCCGCCAGTGGCCCGCCCCTTGTGCTGGCCCATGCGCTTGGCACCAACCTTGCGCTGTGGGATGATCTGCTCCCCCTCCTCCCCCCAGCCCTGCGCATCCTGCGGCTGGACCTGCGCGGGCATGGGGCATCCGACGTGCCCGCCCCGCCCTATGCCATGGGCACGCTGATCCGGGATGTGGAACGCCTGATGGACCATTTCGCGCTGAAGGATGCAGTCGTCCTGGGCCTATCTTTGGGCGGGATGATCGCGCAGGGCCTTGCCACCAAACGGCTGGACCTTGTGCGCGCGCTGATCCTGTCGAACACGGCGGCCAAGATCGGTTCTGCCGACTTGTGGAACACACGCACTGCCGAGATTCGTGCTAGCGGGTTGGAGGCCTATGCCGACGGCGCGATGGAGCGGATGTTTGGCCGCAACTGGCAAGCAGAACCCGGCATGCCGCGCGTGCGTGCCATGCTGACGGGCACAAACCCCGATGGCTGGATCGGCTGTGCCAGCGCCATTGCCGGCACGGATTTCTATACCCCCACCGCCGCCCTGCGCCTGCCCACGCTCGCCATTGCCGGGGCCAATGACGGTACCACCCCACCCGACCTTGTGCGCGAAACGGCCAACCTGATCCCCGGCAGCCAGTTTCGCCTGATTCGTGGCGCAGGCCACCTGCCGCTGATCGAAAAACCCGCCGAATATGCCGCCATCGTCAGCACCTTTCTGCACGAGATCGGCCATATCTGATCTGGCGCAGC
>JALOSO010000102.1 GCA_025458385.1 Paracoccaceae bacterium
GTCGGCAAAATCGATCTCGTCAATCCTTTGCAGCACCGGCAATTGCAGATGCCGCAGGAACGGAAAGACCTCGGCCATCGGCAAACCGGCCTTGCGATCCGCCGAAAGCGCTGCAATCTGCATGTCCGGATGGGTGGCGATCAGGCGGACAAGCTCTGCCCCCGTATAGCCCGATGCCCCGAGAATCGCGATGCGCGCCATGATCCGCCCTTTGCCGTTCCTTGCCCGTTATCTGGCCGTTCTGGCCCTGCGATGCAAGGGCCACAGCCCGCAGCAGCCAGCGCAGACGACCCGGCCCTGACGCGCATACCCCGCATTTACACTTTTGCGCGAACCTGTCGCAGAACATGCCGTTTTCCGGCCAATCTGCTAGCATGGCCGCACATTTCGCCCGGACCGCAACCGATGAACCGTTTTTCCACCTACCTCGGCCGCAGCATTGCCCGCTTTCTGCAAAAGCAGACCCGCGGTTACATGTTGATGGCCGTCGCCTCACCCGCCCGCATGCGCGCCTGCCTGCGCCCCGGCGATGTCGTCCTGGTTGAGGGCGACCGCCGCATCTCGGGTGCGATCAAGTATCTGACCCAATCGACCTGGTCACATGCCGCAATGTTCATCGGTGACCCCGGCGGCGCCGATCTGATCGAGGCTGACCTGCGCGAAGGGGTGCGCACGATCCGCCTGGAAAGCCTGCTGCACCTTAATCTGCGCATCTGTCGCCCCGTCGGGCTGACCGATGCCGACCGCGCCCGCGTCATTGCCCATATGCGCGCCAGCCTTGGCCGCACCTATGACCTGAAGAACGTCTGGGATCTGGCCCGTTACCTTTTGCCGCAACCGCCTGTGCCAAAACGCTTTCGCCGCCGGATGCTGTCACTGGGTTCGGGCGACCCGACGCGCGCGATCTGTTCAACCGTCATTGCCGAGGCGTTCCAGTCTGTGCGCTATCCCATCCTGCCGCTGATCCAAAGCACGACTGAAAATGATGTCACGCGCGAGATTTTTCATATCCGCCACCATTCGCTTTTCGCCCCGCGCGATTTTGATGTGTCGCCTTATTTTGCGGTGATCAAACCCACGATCGAGGCCGGATTTGATTATCGCGCCGTGCAATGGGCCCGCAGCGACCCTGCGCCCGCAACGACGCCGCAGGCCGCCATAGCACATTCTTGACCCCTGCCCGCCTTTGGTCTATGTGCTGCGCGTGCAGAAATCCCTTTTGCAAGACGCCGGGGCGCCCGGAAACATGCGTCCCTTCACCCATGCGGGCCGATCCCGCATCTGACCAGGACGCTTATGACCAGATTTTCCGACCTCGCGCTTGACCCGCGCGTGCTGACCGCCGTCAGCGAAGCAGGCTATGAAACACCCACCCCGATTCAGGCGCAAGCCATCCCCGAGGCGCTGAAAGGCCGTGATGTGCTGGGGATCGCACAGACTGGCACGGGCAAGACCGCCAGCTTTACGCTGCCGATGATCACCTTGCTGGGTCAGGGGCGCGCCAAGGCACGGATGCCGCGCAGCCTTGTGCTGTGCCCGACACGAGAGCTGGCCGCGCAGGTGGCCGAGAACTTTGACATCTATGCCAAGCATACCAAACTGACGAAGGCCCTGCTGATTGGTGGCGTTGCATTTGGCGAACAGGACAAGCTGATCGACCGCGGTGTTGATGTGCTGATCGCAACGCCGGGCCGTCTGCTTGATCACCATGAACGCGGCAAACTGCTGCTGACGGGCGTGCAGATCATGGTGGTGGACGAGGCTGACCGCATGCTTGACATGGGGTTCATCCCGGATATCGAGCGCATCTTCAAACTGACGCCGTTCACACGCCAGACCCTGTTCTTTTCGGCGACCATGGCGCCCGAGATCGAGCGGATTACCAATACGTTCCTGACCAACCCCGCCAAGATCGAAGTGGCGCGCCAGTCAACGACGTCAGAGACCATTGAACAGCGGCTGATCAGTCTGACGCCCACCCGCAAGGACCGCAGCTTTACCGAAAAGCGCGCCGTTCTGCGCGCCCTGATCCGGGCCGAGGGCGAGGCCTGCACCAATGCGATCATCTTCTGCAACCGCAAGATGGACGTCGATGTTGTGGCCAAGTCGCTGAAACAACACGGGTTCAACGCCGCGCCCATCCATGGTGATCTTGACCAGTCCGTACGCACCCGCACGCTGGATGGTTTCCGTGACGGCTCGGTGCACCTGCTTGTCGCCTCGGATGTGGCGGCACGCGGTCTGGATATTCCGGCGGTCAGTCATGTGTTCAACTTCGACGTGCCCTCGCACCCCGAAGATTACGTGCACCGCATCGGCCGCACCGGGCGTGCCGGCCGTCAGGGCAAGGCATTTACCATCGCCGTGCCATCCGACAACAAATACCTTGCGGCTGTGACGGCGCTGATCAAAACGGAAATTCCGGCCGGGGCCTTGCCTGAAGGGTTGGAACTGGGCGGCGAATCCTCGGACAAGCCGCGCGAAGAGCGCAGCACGCGCAGCCGTGGCGGGCGCGACCGTGACCGTGATCGCAAACCGCCGGAACATGGGCATGAAGCGCCGATGGCCGAAGTTGTGGTGGTGGCGGCCGAGGTTTCCGAGCCGCGCGCCGAGGCCCCCCGCGAAGGCCGGCGCGAGCGTGCGGAACCACGCAACGAAAGCCGTCGCGATGACCGCAAAGACCACCGCAGCGATGACCGGCGCGAACCGCGCCGGGATGATCGCCGGGAACCGCGCCGCGACTATCGCAACGAAGATCGCGGTCCGGCGGTGGTGGGCATGGGCGACCATGTGCCGGATTTCATCCTGCGCAGCTTTCGGTTGCCCGAACTGACAGCGGATGACACGGCCGAGGCCGAACTGCCGGCCACAGGCACGGAAGGCTGATTTTTCAGCACCGGACCTTGGCATTGCGCCGTCAGGGTCTGGTGCGGCCCATCACCCCCGGTTGCGTGCCACGAAAGGCGGTTGGCGCCTTCAGCGCATCGGCGATGCATCCGGTCAAAGCCGGCATGGGCAAGCCACAACAAGCCAACAAGCGGCAAACGCAGACCGCACCACGGCAGCATGGGCGGGCCATAATCCGCGGCGGACATCAGCGCAGGGCTGCGGCAATCACCAGGATGGACCCGTCAACCCGCTGCCACATGACCGCGGTCATTCGGCCGCCACGCGACGAGGTTTCAGCATATCCTTCAAATACCGACCGGTATGGCTCGCCTCGACCTGCGCCACCTGTTCCGGTGTGCCTGTTGCGATGATCTGCCCGCCGCCATCGCCGCCCTCTGGCCCGATATCAATGATCCAGTCCGCAATCTTGATCACATCCAGATTGTGCTCGATCACCACCACCGTATTGCCCTGCTCCACCAGTTCGTTCAATACTTCCAAGAGCTTACGCACGTCTTCAAAGTGCAGGCCCGTGGTCGGTTCATCGAGGATATAGAGCGTGCGGCCCGTTGACCGGCGC
This sequence comes from Paracoccaceae bacterium, assembly GCA_025458385.1. Taxonomy (GTDB): domain Bacteria; phylum Pseudomonadota; class Alphaproteobacteria; order Rhodobacterales; family Rhodobacteraceae; genus JAAFHS01. Next base: position 3,470 of record JALOSO010000102.1, read on the forward strand.
GACAATTCCTTGGACAGCTTCACCCGCTGCGCCTCGCCACCCGAAAGCGTCGTTGCCTGCTGGCCCACCTTTATATAACCAAGCCCCACCTGACACAGCGCATCCATCTTTTCGCGGATGCTCGGCACGGCCTGAAAGAACCCCTGCGCCTCTTCACATGTCATCTCAAGAACGTCTGATATGCTTTTGTTCTTGAACTTGATTTCCAAAGTCTCGCGGTTATAGCGCGCGCCCTTGCATGTCTCACACGTAACATAAACATCCGGCAGAAAGTTCATTTCGATCTTCAGCACGCCATCGCCCTGGCACGCCTCGCACCGCCCGCCCTTGACGTTGAAGGAAAACCGCCCCGCCTGATAGCCGCGCGCCTTGGATTCAGGCAGGCCCGCAAACCAATCGCGGATCGGCGTGAAGGCCCCGGTATAGGTGGCCGGGTTCGAACGTGGCGTGCGCCCGATGGCGCGCTGGTCAATGTCGATCACCTTATCAAGGTGTTCAAACCCCTTGATCGTCTCGCAAGGTGCCGGCGTTTCGTTCGCCCCGTTCAGACGAATGGCCGCCGTCTTGAACAGGGTCTCGATGGTAAGCGTCGACTTGCCGCCCCCAGAAACCCCTGTAATACAAACGAATTTTCCCAGCGGAAAGTCAGCGGTGACGTTTTTCAGATTGTTGCCCGTGGCCCCCACCACCGTCAATTTCTTGCCATTGCCCTTGCGCCGCACCTTCGGCACCGCAATCTCGCGCGCGCCCGAAAGATACAATCCCGTCATGCTATTGGGGTCGGCCGATACCTGCTCCGGCGTGCCGTGCGAGACGACTGTGCCGCCATGCACCCCCGCCCCCGGCCCCATGTCGAACACATAGTCCGCCGTGCGGATGGCGTCTTCGTCATGCTCCACCACCAGCACGGTATTGCCCGCATCACGCAGGTTTTTCAGCGTGGTGAGCAATCGATCATTGTCGCGCTGATGCAGGCCGATGCTGGGTTCATCCAGCACATACAAGACCCCCGTCAGGCCTGACCCGATCTGGCTGGCCAGCCTGATCCGCTGCGATTCGCCGCCCGACAGCGTTCCGGCATTGCGCGACAGCGTGAGGTAGTTAAGGCCAACATTCACAAGGAATCCAAGACGTTCGCGGATTTCCTTCAGAATTGCCTTGGCGATTTCGTTCCTCTGGTTGGTCAGCGTGCCCGGCACGGTTTCGATCCAGGCATAGGCCTCGGCAATCGACATCTGCACCACCTGCCCCACGTGCAGACCGGCGATCTTTACCGCCAAAGCTTCCGGTCGCAGGCGAAAACCTTCGCAGGCACCGCAGGCCCGGTTGTTCTGAAACCGCTCCATTTCCTCGCGGCTCCAGGCACTGTCGGTCTCGCGGTAGCGGCGTTCCATATTGGGCACCACGCCTTCGAACACGCGGGACACCTCATAGACCCGCCCGCCCTCATCATAGCGGAAGCGGATTTCCTCGGTGCCCGAGCCATGCAGGAACAGTTGCTGCACATGCGCGGGCAGGTCTTTCCACTTGGCCTTTGCATCGAATTCATAATGCTTGGCAAGGGCTTGCACGGTTTGTGTCAGGTAAGGTGATTTCGATTTGGCCCAAGGGCCGATGGCCCCTTGCAAGACAGAAAGCCCTTGATCAGGCACGATCAGGCGTTCGTCAAAGAACAACTCGACGCCAAGGCCATCGCACACGGGGCATGCCCCGAAGGGCGCGTTAAAGGAAAACAAGCGGGGTTCGATTTCGGCGATGGTAAAGCCGCTGACCGGGCAGGCGAACTTTTCGGAATAGGTCACGCGCTGCGGGGCCTCGCCTTCCGCAGCGTCGGCCATCTCAATGACAGCAATGCCATCGGCAAGGTTCAGCGCGGTGCGGAAACTGTCGGCAAGCCGCGTCTCCAGCCCTTCGCGCACGACGATCCGGTCAACCACAACGTCGATGTTGTGGCGGAATTTCTTGTCCAAGGTAGGTGGTTCATCCAGTTCGTAAAACGCACCGTTGACCTTGACGCGCTGAAAGCCCTGCTTGCGCAAGTCTATGAATTCTTTCTTATATTCGCCTTTGCGGTCGCGGATAATCGGCGCCAGCAGATAGGCGCGCGTGCCCTCCTCCATCGCCATGACGGCATCGACCATGTCCTGCACCTGCATGGCGGTAATGGGAAGGCCGGTGGCAGGTGAATAGGGCGTGCCAACGCGGGCGAACAGAAGGCGCAGATAATCGTAAATCTCGGTCACTGTGCCCACGGTTGATCGCGGGTTCTTGGACGTGGTCTTTTGTTCAATCGAAATCGCGGGAGACAGGCCGCTGATGTGGTCCACGTCGGGTTTGCCCATCATGTCAAGGAATTGCCGGGCATAGGCCGACAGGCTTTCCACATAACGGCGCTGGCCTTCGGCGTAGATGGTATCAAAGGCAAGGGAAGATTTGCCGGAACCGGACAGGCCGGTGATGACAACAAGCTGATCACGCGGGATGGAAACATCCACGCCCTTGAGGTTGTGTTCGCGGGCGCCGCGGACCTCGATGAATTTCTGTTCAGCCATGACCACCCCCACACAGGTGGCGATAGATAGTGTGTTTGGCCCGAGTCTCCAACAGGATTTTGCGAACGAAGCAGGAACGGCATCAGATTCTGCGGCGGGCTTGCCAGTGGTGCAGGGCGATGCCGAGGGCAGAGAAGGTGATGAGAAAGAGGGTGAGGCCGGTGATGCCAGAGGCGGCGATGATAAGGGCAAGCATGGGGGTGCCTGTGGTGGTGCCAAGATTGCCAAGCTGGGCTATGGCCCCGGCGGCAAGGGCGCGGTGTTCCGGGCTGGGGTTCAGCTGGGGGATGGCCGCAAAGCTTGCGCCTTGGGCAATGCCCATGCTGGCGGCGATGACGCAGGCGAAAATGGTCTCTGATGGGCCATGGCCCCATGTGGCGAACAGGCCAAGGGCGGCAAGAATGGTTATGGCAAAGCCGATTTGGACAAGGCGGACAGCCGTGACGAAACGGAGGAGGAGGACGCCAAGGGTCAGAGAGACAAGGATAGAGACAAGGGGCATCGCGACGGCGATGGTGGTGCTCCACGCGGGTTGGACGGCATGGGGGAGGAGCGTGAGGATGGCGACATAGGTGACGGTGTAACAGACAAAGCCGAGGGCAGGCGCGGCAATGGTAGGAGAGCGGTAGGTGGTCAGGTGAAGGTTGAGGAGGCTTTGCTGGGGCAAGTCGGGTCTGGGGGGATCGCGCGGCATGAGCAGCCAGAGGCCGGCGGCGCAGAGGAGGAGCCAGATCGCATGGTATTGGAACAGGCGGCCGATGCCGTGGGTCTCGGCGATCTCGGGCCCGTAAAGGCCGAGGACAGTGAAGGTCAGGCCAAAGAAACTGCCCCAAAGGGTCATCACGAGGCCCTGCCAGCGCGGGGTGGCGGTGGCGGCGATGGCGGTGGGGCCGACGACAACGATGGCGAGGTGAGAGATGCCCTCGGGTATGCGCGTGGCGAGCATCACGGGATATGGCAGCATCAGCGATTGCAGCAGGCTGACGACGGCCCCGAGGATAAGGGCGCCAAGCATGACGCGGCGCGGGCCGCGTGCCATGACGATCCGGCCAGAGGTGGTGCCGAAGATCAGGCCGATGGTGCCGATAAGGGAGATGAGGATGCCGATTTCCACGCCCTGATGTGCAGGATAGGCAAGGCCAAGCTGGTCATAAAGGACCGACATCTTGCCAAACTGTGCCGCGGCCCCAAGGCCTGCACACCAGATGGCAAGGGCGAGGAGCACCCTCATAAAGGGCCCGCGATCTTGCGCATGGTATTGCAGTTGCGGGCGGTGTTTTCGCGGCCAAGCGTCTTGTCGATACGCGCCTGCGTCAGCGGTGATTCCAAGATCATGGGGCCATCGTCGATGATCACCGCGTCGCCTGCGCAGGCGATCATGGTCGCGGCGTCATGCAGGCGCAACTGGCCAAGCGCCGCGTCAGAAACGGCCGCGGGCACGCAATGCACCTGCACTTTCGAAGGCCTTTCCACCAAAGCATCCGCCAGCTGCGGCAACGCCCGCACCGCCGCGATGGTGGCCAGAACCAAGGCCCCTGACCTGCGCTGCCGGGCGACATGCAACCCGCCCGTGGCCAAGGCCGCCGTAAAGCGCGCCTCGACGTCTGGCGTGGCCAAATCCGACTGCACCACCAGATTGCCCGTGGCCAGCAGGTTTCGCGCGTCCGCCAACGCCTGCTGATGACAGGTTGCCGCGCGCGCCGACATGGTCATTACCTTATGCGTTGCTGGCCCGGTGCCGCGCAGAAGAACGACGTGATGCTGCAACCCCCTGCCCTTTCCATACGGCCGCAAGCGACGGGGACCGATCCTGCACCGGCCGCTCATCACTTCCCTTCGGTCGTTCTTCGCTTGTCTTGTCAGCGAAGAACGACCGAAGGGAAGTGATGAGCGCTGGCAGGCGGCCCGTCAGATATGCAGCGCGCGCCCGTAGGCATCGAGCACCGCCTCGTGCATCATCTCGCTCAGCGTCGGGTGCGGGAAGACCGTGTTCATCAGGTCTTCCTCGGTCGTCTCCAAAGCGCGCGCGACGACATAGCCCTGGATCAGCTCTGTCACCTCGGCCCCCACCATATGCGCGCCCAGCATCTCGCCGGTTTTCGCATCGAAGATCGTCTTGATCATGCCCTCTGCCTCGCCCAGGGCAATTGCCTTGCCGTTGCCGATAAAGGGGAAGCGGCCCACCTTGACTGTATAGCCCGCCTCTTTCGCCTTGGCCTCGGTCATGCCCACCGATGCCACCTGCGGCTGGCAATAGGTGCAGCCTGCGATGCTGCCGGGCTTGATTGGGTGCGGATGCCCGCCTGCGATCAGTTCGGCCACCATCACGCCTTCATGGCTCGCCTTATGCGCGAGCCACGGCGCACCTGCGATATCACCGATGGCATACAGCCCCTCAACGCCCGTGCGGCAGTATTCATCGGTCACCACATGCGTGCGGTCGATCTTGACGCCAAGCGCCTCGAGCCCCAGCCCTTCGACATTGCCGACAATGCCTACGGCGGAAATCACGGTGTCAAACTCTTGCGTCGTGATCTTGCCATCCTGTTCGATATGCGCGGTGACACCTACACCGGGCTTGCGGTCGAGCTTTTTGACGGCGGCCTTTTCCAGAATCGTCATGCCTTGTTTCTGGAAGCTCTTCTTGGCAAAGGCCGAAATCTCGGCGTCCTCCACCGGCAGGATGCGGTCCATCACCTCGACCACCGTGGTCTTGGCGCCCAGCGTGTTGAAGAAGCTGGCGAATTCGATGCCAATGGCACCAGAGCCGATGACGAGCAGGTTTTTTGGCATGCGGCTGGCCACAAGTGCATGCTTGTAGGACCAGACCAGATCGCCATCCGCCTCGAGCCCCGGCAATTCGCGGGCGCGCGCACCAGTGGCAAGGATGATATGGGGGGCCTGCAGTTCTTCCGTGCCTTTTTCGGTCTTTACCGAGACGCGGCCCTTGGCGGGGATGGTGGCGGCACCCATCACCACGGTGATCTTGTTCTTCTTCATCAAGTGGCCGATCCCGCTGGAAAGCTGCTTGGCCACCCCGCGTGACCGCGCCACCACGGCGGGCAGGTCATAGCTGATGCCTGTCGCGCCAAGGCCGAATTCCTTGGCGCGGTGCATCAGATGGAACACTTCGGCGGACCGCAGCATGGCCTTGGTGGGAATACAGCCCCAGTTCAGGCAAATGCCGCCCAGATGCTCACGTTCGACGATGACAACCTTTTTGCCCAGCTGTGCGGCGCGAATGGCGGCCACATACCCACCGGGGCCAGCCCCGATCACGATCACATCATAGTCGGCCATCGCCCTCTCCCTCCCTGAAGTAATAGTTTAGCCTTAAACCATCAGGCGAAATCGAGCAACGCATGCGCTGCCGCATGGCTATGCGCGGGATGCATGGCTGGTTGCAGTCCATGCGGGGGCGCTCATCGCTTCCCTTCGGTCGCTCTTCGCTGTGTTCAGCGATGAACGACTGTCAAGGCGTGAAGAGCGGCGCGCTGCGCTGCGCTTTCAAGGCGGCAATCACGGCCCCATAGCCGCCCTGATCCAGATAGGCCTGTTCTTCGGATGTGCTGATCCGCCCTAAGGCCGCATTGCGCGTGGGAAAACGGCCAAAGCGGCGGATGACTTCGGCGTGTGCGCGCGCGTGCAGGGCCATGTCAGGGTCCGACGACAGGCGCGTTTCCAGCAGGTGCACGGCCATGGCCTGATCGGCGGGCCGTTCGCTGTGTTCAAACGGCATGTAAAAGAACTGGCGTTCGGGTTCGGGTGCGGCCATGTCCCAGCCCTGGTCGACGGCTGTTCTGGCGGCAGCAAAGGCGCGCGCGTCGCAGGCGAAGGCCAAAGGGCTGTCACGGTGGATGTTGCGCGACATCTGATCCGTGATGATCAGGTAGGCGAGTGTGGGGGCGGTGCCATCGACCCAGTGCTCTAGCCCGCCGTCATGCGCCGCCTGCCAAAGATCGCCAAAGCGATCACGGCAAAGGGCATCAAGTTCGGCACCGCCTTTGTAC
>JALOSO010000103.1 GCA_025458385.1 Paracoccaceae bacterium
GCGCGTCTGGTCGAGTTTGACCGGATCGTGGGGGTGCGCGTCGAGGGCGGACTGTCGGACCGGACCGAAGCGCAGATCATCCGGCAAAAGCTGACTGAAATGCAGGCGACACAGTCGGCAGACCGGGCAGCCATTGCAGCAGCGGAAGCAAGCCTGACTGCGATCACAGGCGGGTCAGGCGTTGGCGCGGGCGGGTTGCAGGCCATCGGCCAGAACACCGGGGATGAACCGCTGACCGTGCTGATGGAGCGTGCACAAGGCGCGCGCACGGTTGCCGACGCCGCCATGGCGCGGGCCGGGCTGTTGCCGGGATTGACGGCACGGGCCACGGTGGATGATGCGGGCGATGTGGAATCGGGTGTACGGCTGGGGACTGGCGGGCTGATCTCGGCGGGGCTGGGCGCAGATCTGCAGGCCCTTGGGGCCGCTGAAGATGTGGTTGACCGCCGTATCGCCGAAGCCGCCGACGAGGCGACACGCGCCATCATTGCGCTGGAAAACGAGATTGCGGCCCTGCAACTGCGCGAAAGCGATGGGGCGGCCGTCGTGCAGCAGACCGGAGCAAACCTTGATCTGTTTACAGAGCAGTACAAGGTCGGTCGGCGCACCTTGCTGGAACTGGTCAATCAATATGACGGTTTTGCGCGTCTTCAGCGCGACCACGCCAGCCTGAAATACGAAATCGCGCTGCGGCAACTGCAGATCGCGCGCGCGCGCGGACAACTGGTGGATGGGACGCGGTTATGAATGATCGGGTGGTTTCGTTTGACATGCATCCGGTACGCGCCGTCGCCCCGGCTGCGGGTTCGGCACCGCGCGCCACGCCGGAAGCACCACCCGTCGCAACACCACGGATCACGCCTGCCATGCAGGATGCGGTCGAGGTCGGCTGCGTCTTTGCGGCCCTGGCCGGAACGACGATTGCCAGCAGCGACCTGACCGAAAAGCTGGGCCTGATTGCAGGCGATGCGGCCCCACGCCCGCGTGATGTGACAGCGGCGCTGGTCAGCGCGGGCTTTGCCTGCCAACTGCAAGGCGTGCCCCATCCGGCCGCCGCGCATTGGCCGGCCCTGGCCGAGATGAACTATGGCAGCCTTGTGCTGATCCTGTCGCAGGATGGCGACCGGATGGTTGTCTATGATCCGGCCGCCCCCGACATGCGCGGCGAAGTCACGGCCGAGGTCTTTCGCGCCGTTTACACCGGCAACCTGATCCAGCCGGTCTTGTCGACTGTCAGCCTGCAAGAGCGGCACAGTGAAAAGGCCGCGCCGCAGCATTGGTTCTGGGCCGAATTCACCCACCATCGCCGCGCCTTTGCCGAGGTGGCTGCCGGATCGATGGTCGCCAATCTGCTGGCTGTCGCCGTCGCGCTGTTTTCGCTGCAGGTTTACGACCGGGTCATTCCGCACCAGTCCGAGCCGACCTTGTGGGTGCTGGCCATCGGTGCCTTTCTGGCCATCACATTGGAAGCTATCCTGAAACTCGCCCGATCGCGGGTGATGGATATCAGCGGACGGCGGATCGAGCTTTCGGTACAGGACCGGCTGATGCAGCGGTTGCTGCACATGAAGGCAACCCCGTCAGAACGCAAACCCAGCCAGCTTTTTGCCGCGATGCGCGACTTTGGGTCGGTGCGCGAGTTCTTTTCGGCCTCGACCATCGGCACAGTGACCGATTTGCCCTTTATCTTCATCTTCCTGGCGCTTGTCGCCTCGATCGGTGGCAACCTTGTCTGGGTGCTGGTGCTGGGTGGTGTGTTGATGGTGCTGCCAGGATTTCTGTTGCAGAACCGCATTGTGGCCCTGACACAGGCCACACAGGGCGCCAGCACGCGGGCGGCGCGCATGCTGTACGAAGCGATTTATGAGCAGGAAACCCTGACCACATCGCGCGGCGAAGACCGTGTTGCGCGCATCTGGAATGAACTGGTCACCCTGACCTCGGTCAAGACTTCGGAACAGCGCGAACTGACGGCCCTGCTGGGCTACTGGGCGCAGGGCGTTCAGCAGTTTACCTATGTCGCAGCCGTGATGGTGGGCACCTATCTGGTCTTTGCCGGGCAATTCACCGTGGGGACAATCATCGCCATCGGCATTCTGACCGGCCGTACGCTGGGGCCGCTGGCCGGGTTGTCAGCCACGATGGCGCGCTGGTCCAACACCAAGGCCGCGTTGATGGCGCTGGATGCCGTGGCGATGGCGCCGCAATCCGAAGAACCGGGCCGCGTCTATCTGCGGCGCGACCGGCTGGTCGGGCAGTACGAGGTCAGCGCCCTGGACTTTCGCTATGATCCGAAGGCCGCCCCGACCATCGACATTCCGGCGCTGGCGATCCCTGCAGGCCAACGGGTGGCGGTGCTGGGCACCAACGGATCTGGCAAATCAACCTTGCTGCGGATTCTTGCAGGGCTTTACGAACCAACGGGCGGGCGCGTGCTGATTGACGGAGTGGATATCGCGCAGGTGCATCCGCGCGACCTGCGCCGCAGCATCGGCTATCTGGGGCAGGATGTGCGCCTGTTTGCGGGCACGGTGCGCGACAACCTGAACATGACACAGCTGGAACGTGACGATGAACGCCTGCTGGCGGCACTGGATTTCGCAGGGCTTGGCCCCTTCGTGCGCAGCCATCCGCGTGGCCTTGACCTTGAAATCAAGGAGATGGGCGAAGGCCTTTCGGTGGGTCAGCGGCAAAGCATGGGTTGGGCGCGGCTGTGGCTGCAAGACCCTGTTGTCGCGATTCTGGATGAGCCGACAGCGGCGCTGGATCAGACGCTCGAGGCAACGCTGGTCAGCCGGTTGCATGGCTGGCTGGACGGGCGCACGGCGGTCATCGCCACGCACCGGCTGCCGATCCTGCAACTGACGACCCGCACGCTGATCCTGCAAAATGGGCGCATGGCCGTCGACGGCCCGCGCGATGCCGTGCTGGCCCATCTGAACAAGGTGCAAGGCGGTGCTGGCAAATGACGACATGGGACAACACATTCGCGGAACGTACACGCGGCCCCAGCCTGACAATCTGGCTGATCACGCTGACGGTTCTGGTTTTCATCGTCTGGTCAGCCTTTGCCTGGCTTGAGGAAATCGTTCGCGCGCCGGGGCAGGTGGTGCCATCTTCGCGGCCGCAGATCATCCAGAACCTTGAAGGCGGGATTCTGGCCGAACTGAACGTCGCTGAAGGTGATATTGTCGAACCGGGTCAGGTGCTCGCGCGGCTGTACGGGACGCAGTATCAGGCGGCCGTCGATGATCTGAGCGACCAGATTGCCGCCCTTGAAATCCGCCGTCTGCGGCTGGAGGCCGAAACAGCCGATGTCGCCAGTTTTGATGTGCCCGAAATGTGGGCCTTGCGTGTGCCTGATATCGTGGCTTCGGAACGGGCGCTGCTGACAGCCCGGCAAAGCGAATTCGCTGCACAGCGTGACGGCGCGACAGCCGTGCTGGAACAGGCACGCGCCGAACTCGACATGATGGAGCGCATGCTGGAGGCCGATGTCGTGCCGCTGATCGAGGTCACGCGCGCGCGCAAGGATTTCAGTGATGCCGAAGGCCGGCTGGCCGAGGCGATCACGGCCACAGCGCTTGACCGTGCGCGGGAATATTCCGAAGTGCAGGCCGAACTTGCGTCACTGCGCCAGCGGCTGAAGCAAGGGGAGGACCAGCTGCGCCGCACGCAACTGACGGCGCCACTGCGGGGTGTCGTGAACAAGGTTTCGGTGACAACCATCGGCGGGGTGGTACGGCCGGGCGAAGAGATCATGCAGATCATCCCGCTGGACGATGAGCTGTACATCGAGGCCAAGGTTTCACCGACTGACATCGCCTCGGTTCTGGTAGGGCAGGACGCGACCGTGAAACTGTCGGCCTATGACTATACGATCTACGGCACGCTGAAAGCCAAGGTGCATTTTGTCAGCGCGGATACGTTTGTGGATGATCGCGCCCGCGCAGCCGACGGCAACCCGCATTACAAGGTCACGCTTAGCGTGGATACCGCAGGGCTGACAGAACGGCAGCGCAATCTGCAGATTCGCCCCGGGATGCAAGCAACGGTCGAGTTGCAGACCGGCAGCAAGACCATCCTCAGCTATCTGGTCAAGCCGCTGTACAAAACCAGCGAGGCGCTGCGCGAGCGCTGATTTTCACGCATTCTTTACACCTGCCACCTACCTTTGACAGCGGGTGTAGAAATCGGGTGTTGGAATGGCCGGGCAAGTGAATGCCGCGCCAGTCATCATCAAACGGAAGAAGAACATTGTCGGCGGTGGCCATCACGGTGGGGCGTGGAAGGTTGCCTATGCAGACTTTGTGACCGCCATGATGGCGTTCTTCATGTTGATGTGGCTGTTGAACGCGACAACGGAAAAGCAACGCAAGGGCATTGCGGATTATTTCAATCCGACGATTCCCGTCAATCGCATTTCGGGCGGGGGCGACGGGGCCTTTGGCGGCGATTCCGTGTTTTCGGAACAGACGATGTCGCAGAACGGCACCGGCGCCACGATGATGCGCCCGACCGAAAGTGAGATGGCGCGCGGCGATACGGGCAGCGACAGCAGTGCCGAAACTGCCGCTGCCGAGGCCGAACTTGCCGCAACGGAAGAGGCGATACTGGCGCGTGGGGGCGAAAGCATGACGATGGAGCAACTTTTGCGCCATGTCGTCACCCGCGTGACCGACGAAGGGCTGGTGATCGAGTTGTTCGACTTGCCGGACGCAGCGCTGTTTGCGGCCGACGAAAACGTGCCCAGCCCCCAGATGCGTGATCTGCTGCGCCTGATTGTCGATGTGCTGGCCGTGTCAACCAATGAGATTGCGATCAACGGCTACGTTCACGCACGCCCGATCACGCTGATCGAAAACCCGGTCTGGCCCCTGTCATCTTCGCGCGCCTTGGCAACGCGCGGCCTGCTTGAGGAGTTGGGCATGGACAGCGCCCGCATCCAGCGCGTGACCGGCTATGCCGACCGGGTGCCGGTGACGACAGACCCGCTCGCGATTCGCAACAACCGGATCGAGATCGTGCTTTTGCGCCGCGATCGCTGAGTAGATCAAACTTTATCCATTAGTCGGATGTTAAGGCCCCGTGCTGCAGGTTGCACCGATATAGGTCGCAAGCGCAGAAAGGTGCCGATCGATGACCATTTCCTCTTCGCTGAATGCGGGGGTTGCCGGGCTGAACGCGAATGCGACCCGCCTGGCGACGATTTCCGACAATATCGCAAATTCGGGGACGTTTGGTTACAAACGCGCCTCGGCCGAATTCGAAAGCATGGTCATTACGGGCCAGCGCGGTGCCGGGGTCTATTCGGCAGGGGGTGTACGGGCCTCGACCGCGCGGTTGATCGATGAACGCGGGGCGCTGGTCGGCACGGCGAATGCGCTGGATATTGCGATTTCCGGACGTGGCATGCTGCCGGTGATCCAGTCGGTCGATATCGGCATTGATGGCGACCAGCCCATGATGATGACCCGAACGGGGGCCTTTCGCCCGGATGCAGAAGGTGTGTTGCGCACGGATTCGGGCCTGGTGCTGCTGGGTTGGCCGGCGAATGCCGATGGCACGATCCCGACAAATGCACGGGATACCGTCGGGGCCCTGCGCCCGGTGGTGGTGAACGCAAACCAGCAGGCGGGCGATCCGACCACGGTCATGAGCCTGGGTGTCAACCTGCCCGCCACGCAAACGGCCGCAGGGGCGAACGGCACGCCGCTTCCGCTGTCGGTGGAATACTTCGGCAATCTGGGCACGTCTGAATCGCTGGATGTGACCTTTACCCCGACCGTTCCCGCCACCGGTTCTTCGAACACCTGGACGATGGAGATTCGCGATTCCGCGCAGAACAACGCCGTGATCGGCAATTACACCCTGGTCTTTGACGACACGCGCGGCGCGGGTGGCACGCTTGCCTCGGTCACCGTCAACAGCGGCGGCGCCTATAATGCCGCCACCGGCACCCTGTCCCTGACAGTTGCCGGCGGCCCGATGACCGTGACCATCGGCCAGACCGGTGATCCCAATGGTCTGACGCAATTGTCGGATTCCTTTTCGCCCACGGCGATCAGCAAGGACGGCTCTCCGGTCGGCAGCCTGACCGGGGTCGAGGTGGACGAGAACGGCTATCTGACCGCAACTTATGACACGGGATTCATCCGGCGCATCTATCAGATTCCGCTGGTTGACGTGCCAAACCCCAATGGCCTGTTGTCGCTGAACAACCAGACCTTCCAGGTTTCGCCGCAGTCCGGGTCGTTCTTCCTGTGGGATGCCGGTGACGGGCCAACCGGGTCTATCGTCGGTTTTGCGCGGGAAGGATCGACCACCGACGTTGCGGCAGAACTGACGGCGCTGATCCAGACGCAGCGGGCCTATTCATCAAACGCCAAGGTCATCCAGACCGTGGACGAGATGTTGCAGGAAACCACCAACATCAAGCGATAAGGCCCGGGATAGATGAGCATCTCGGCCAGCCTCAACAACGCCCTGACAGGACTGACCGCCAATGCGCGGGCGGCCGAGCTGGTGTCAAACAACGTAGCCAATGCCACGAACCCCAGCTATGCCCGCCGCGAATTGCAACTTGGCGCGCGGGTGGTGGGCGATGTCGGGCAGGGCGTGGCCGTATTGGGCGTGGAACGCATGGTCGACCGGGCCCTGCTGTCGGATCGCCGGATCGCGGATGCCGGAGCGGCCGGGCGCGAGGCTGTTCTGCGCTTTCATGCCGATCTGGAGGCAGTGGTGGGTCTGGCGGGCGAAGCCGGGGCGATCACGGGGCGTATCGCCGCGCTGGAGACCGCGCTGATCGAGGCTGCCAGCCGACCGGATTCCGAAGCGCGGCTTGCCAATGTCGGCGCGGCCCTGCGCGATGTCACCGGCGCCTTTTCCACGGCATCGGGCCGGGTGCAAGAGGCGCGCCTGCGGGCCGATCAGACCATCGCGGCTGAGGTCGGCCAGCTCAATGACGCGCTGGCGCGGGTACAGGACCTGAATGTGCTGATCCGCAGTGCGCGGTCCAGTGGCAATGACCCCACGGGTCTGATGGACCAGCGTCAGCAGGCCATCGACATGATTTCGCGCATCGTTCCACTCCGTGAACTCCAGCGCGATCATGATCAGGTCGCGCTGATCACCGCCGGGGGTGCCACGTTGCTGGATGGCAAGGCCTCGGTCTTTGGCTTTGCCGGTGTCAATACGATCACGCCAGACATGACGCTGGCCTCGGGTGCGCTGTCGGGGCTGACGCTGAATGGTCGCCCGGTTGCCCTGGGCCAGCCGCCGGGGGCGGTGGATGGCGGCACCCTTGCCGCGCAATTTGCCATCCGCGATACGCTGGGGGTTGCGGCCCAGGCCAGTCTTGATGCCACGGCCCGAAACCTGATCGAACGTTTCCAAGACCCGACCCTTGATGCCACACGCGCACCGGGCGCTGCCGGTCTTCTGACGGATGCCGGCTCTGCTTTTGCGGCCATCAACGAACAGGGGCTTTCGGCGCGCCTGCGGGTCAATGCGGCGGTCGACCCGGCGCAAGGTGGTGCGCCATGGCGGCTGCGCGACGGTCTGGGGGCCGCCGTGCAGGGACCGCCCGGCAACGGGCAATTGCTGGCAGCCCTGCACGACGCCATGACGGCCGCCCGCCCCACGGCCAGCGGCCCTTTCGCCAGCGGCCCGCGCAGTCTTGCCGTGCTTGCGGCTGACCTTGCATCATTGACAACGGCTGCGCGCATCAACGCCGAAACCGACCTTGGATTCGCACGCGCGCGGTCTGACAGCCTGACGGAGCTTCACCTCGCGCAGGGGGTGGATACCGATCAGGAAATGCAAAAGCTGCTGGTGATCGAACAGGCCTATTCGGCCAATGCAAAGGTCGTCCAAACCATGGACGAATTGATCCAGATCCTGATGGGGCTATAGCGCATGTCCATGATATCAATCGGTGATCTTTCCCAAAGTTTCATCATGCGGCGGCAGAACGCCGATCTGAAATCTGCCGTCACCCGCCTGTCGACCGAGGTGACAACCGGCCTTGTCGCCGATCCGGGCAAGCATCTCTCGGGCGATCTGAGCGGGTTGGCCGGTGTCGATTCGGCACTTGCGCGGCTGGCGGGGTATCAACGTGCGGCCAGTGATGCGGCCTTTTTCAGCGGGGCGATGCAAAGTGCGCTTGGGGCGGTGCAGGATATCACCACCGATCTGGTTCCATCGCTGCTGATGGTCACGTCAACCGGAAACACGCAATCCGTAATGACGGTCGCGCGCGAGGGGCGGCAGGCCTTTGACACGGTTGTCGGGCTTTACAACACGCGGTTGGGTGACCGTGCGCTGTTCGCAGGCGACCAGACAGCCACGACCCCGCTGATCCCGCCAGCGCAATTGCTGGCCCAGATGGAAACCGCAATCGCCGGCGCGCTGACGGTGCAGGATGTCGAGGCGGCGCTGGACGCCTGGCTTGCTGCGCCCACCGGATTTGCAGCAACGGCCTATCAGGGGGGGGGCGCCCTGGCCCCCGTGCCCGTCGGGCCGGGCGAGGTGGCACAGATCGACATCACCGCGACAGATCCCGCAATTCGTGAAACGCTGAAAGGTCTGGGGATGATCGCACTGCTGGACCGTGGTCTTTTCACGGGCGATCCGGCCGCGCAGGCCGCGATGGTGCGCCGCTCGGGTGAGGTTCTGGCGGCAGGCCAGAACAGCAGGGCGCTGCTTGCCGGACGCCTGGGCACGGTCGAAGGACAGGTCGAGGGCGCGCGGACGCGCAACACCGCCGAGCAAAGTGCCCTGCAGATTGCCCGGACAGGCCTGTTATCGGTTGATCCCTACGATGCGGCTGCCCGCCTGCAAGAGGCACAGGGCCAGCTTGAGATGCTTTACACCCTGACCGCGCGCCTTTCGCGCCTGAGCCTTGTGGATTTCCTGCGATGATCCGTGCCCTGCTTGTCTTTCTGCTGATTGCCGTGCCTGCCGCCGCCGAACCCGTGCGCCTGAAGGATCTTGTCGAATTCGACGGGGTGCGGGGCAATGATCTGGTGGGCTACGGCCTTGTCGTGGGTCTGAACGGCACGGGCGACGGGCTGCGCAACGCGCCCTTTACCGAAGAGATCATGTCAAACCTGCTTGAACGGCTGGGCGTCAATGTCACGGGCGAATCCTTTCGGCCGAAGAACGTGGCCGCTGTCTTTGTCACGGCACGCCTGCCGGCCTTTGCGCGCACGGGCGGGCAGATCGACGTGACAGTGTCCGCCATCGGTGACGCAACCAGCCTGCTGGGCGGCACGCTGATCATGACACCGCTGAACGCGGCGGATGGCCAGATCTATGCGGTAGCACAGGGCACGATCATTGCAGGTGGCATCTCGGCCGAGGGTGAGGCCGCGCGCGTGGTGCAAGGCGTGCCGACGGCAGGCATCATCCCGTCCGGTGCGCGTGTCGAACGTGAAGTTGCCTTTGAATTTCAGGCCCTGTCGAGCCTGCGCATGGCCTTGCGCAGCCCCGATTTCACGACGGCGGCCCGGATCGAAGGGGTGATCAACGCCGAATTCGGCCAGCGTGTGTCGCAGATGCTTGATTCAGGAACGGTGGTGGTTGATCTGGCGGCGGCCAACATGCGCTCGCCTGCACATTTCGTCAGCCGGATCGAGAACCTGGTGATCACACCGGATACGCGCGCGCGGGTCATTGTGGACCAGCGCTCAGGGACGATTGTCATGGGGCAGGATGTGCGGATCAGCCGGGTGGCCATCGCACAAGGCAACTTGACACTACGGGTCGACGAAAGCGCGATGGTCGTGCAGCCGAACCCGTTCAGCGAAGGCGAAACCATTGTGGTGCCGCAAACCAGCGCCAGCATCGAACAGGCACCGGGCACCGGCCTTGCAGAAGTGCAGGCGGGAACCGATCTTTCAGAGGTGGTTGCTGGCCTGAATGCCCTTGGCGTGGCCCCGAATGACATGATCGACATTCTGAAAAGTATTCACGCGGCAGGCGCGCTGCATGCAGAATTCGTGGTGAACTGACGCTGCGCGCTGCATGCAGAATTCGTGGTGAACTGACGCTGCGCCAGGTTTTTCCAGCGGGCTGCTGCGCTGGGCGGGCCGTCTGTGTGTCAGTGGCAAGCCCCTACCTTGCCTGTGGCTTTGCTTCGCGGCCCCGCAAGGTGAACGCATCCGTCAATTGAACCTTGTCCCCGCCCCTGATCCGGGGCGGGGTTGCGGATGCCGGCATATGGGGCGTAATGGGCCAGGTTTGTGCCGCGCGCGGTTGCGATCAGCCCTGCGCCATGCAGCGTCACCGCTGCGGCAAAGGTCAGAAATAGCTGCGCACCAACGCGCCCGAGATCAGCGCCCATCCATCGGCCACCACGAAAAACGCGAGTTTGAATGGCAGGGATACGATGGCGGGTGGCACCATCATCATCCCCATCGACATCAGCACGGCGGCAACGACCAGATCGATGATCAGAAATGGCAGGAAGATCAGAAAT
>JALOSO010000104.1 GCA_025458385.1 Paracoccaceae bacterium
GCAGTCCGGTGGGCTTGGGACCGTCCTCAAACACATGGCCGAGGTGGGCGCCGTCCACCGCGCAGTGCACCTCGATGCGCCGCATGCCGTGGCTCTCATCCACCTGCGCCGCCACAAACTTCGGCTCGATGGGCCGGGTAAAGCTCGGCCAGCCCGTGCCGCTCTCAAACTTGTCGCGCGAGTCGAAAAGCGGGGTTTCACTGCACACCGAAAAATACACGCCGTCCTCGTGATGGTCCCAGTAAGCGTTGCGAAACGGGGGCTCAGTGCCCTGTTGGCGTGTCACGCGATACTGCTCGGGCGTCAACCGCGCCCGCCATTCGCCGTCGCTAAACTGCACCGCGCGTCCGGCCATGGCGATGACCACGTTTGAAGGCAGGCCGCAGGCGGACTTCTCGGGAACTTTGTTTTCCATCGCGCCACCAAAGAGGTTTTTCCGCTCCGCGCAACGCGTCCGCCACCCGACGCTCCGCCACACTTCGTCCCCCCGGGGTTTGCGCACCGCGCACACCTGGCTATCGTTTTCACCATGCCCCTCCGCCGTCTTTTCCACCGAAAGCTGCGCCCCGAACCCCAAAAGCATCCGCTCCGAATGGTCCCGCGTCGGCTCGCGTTCAATCACCACCGTCTCCCCCGGCGCGTTCAGCCCCGCCAGCAGCACCGCCGATTTCACCTGCGCACTCGCCACCGGCAGCGCATAACGCACCGGCACCGGCTGCGCCGCCCCAACCACCGTCATCGGCAACCGCCCCCCCTTGCGCCCATAGGCCTGCGTGCCGAACAGGCTCAACGGCTCCGTCACCCGCCCCATCGGCCGCTTGCGCAAAGACGCATCCCCCGTGAACGTCGCCACAATCGGCGTCGTCGCCATGCAGCCCATGATCAGCCGCACCCCCGTGCCGCTGTTGCCGCAATCAATCACATCCGCAGGTTCACTGAACCCGCCAACTCCCACCCCATGCACCGACCAGGCCCCCGGCCCATGCTGCACCACATCCGCCCCGAACGCCCGCATCGCAGCCGCCGTATCCAGCACGTCCTGCCCTTCCAGCAAACCGGTGATCTTCGTCTCCCCCACCGCCATCGCCCCAAAAATCAAAGACCGGTGCGAGATTGACTTGTCCCCCGGCACCTCCGCCACCCCCCGCAAGGGGCCGGATTTGCGCGCAGTCATCGGTTCAGGCGTAGCATGGGCAGACATCGGACAGGCTCCTTCAAATGCCCCAGCCTGATAGCCCAAGGCCGCCGGGGCGTCCACCACCCCTGCCCCTTTCAATGTCGCACAAATATCCGCGCCGCAGGCATCGCGGAGCGCGCAAGCGCGACTAAAAAAGAACATCGCCGCCCCTTCTTCAGGGGCGGCGATTCCGCATGATTATTGACCCGGATTACTGACCCCGGCGCCGATAGGTCAGGTAATGGGGCGGGCGCCCTTCGCGCAGGGCCTTTTGCTCGTACCGCGTGCTCGGCCAATCCGCCCATGGCGCGGCCCCGTCTGACACCACGTCAAACCCCGCCACAGGCACCTCGTCCCGCGTCTGGCGCACGTAATCCGCAATATCCGTCGCCACCCGAAACTCCGCCCCCGGCTGCAGCACCCGCGCCAAAGCCCCCAGATAGCCCGGCGTCACGAACCGCCGCCGGTGATGCCGCGCTTTCGGCCATGGGTCAGGGTAATTCAGAAACGCCTTTGAAACACAGGCCTCCGGCAGCACCTCAAACAGATCGCGCACATCGCCCGGATGGATCAAAAGGTTATCAAGCCCCCCATCCCGCACCTTGCCGAGCAGCATCGCGATGCCGTTCACAAACGGCTCGCAGCCCAGCAGGAACACATCCGGATAGGCCTTTGCCATATGCACCAGATGCTCGCCCCCGCCAAAGCCCACTTCCAGCCACAAGGGCCGCCCGCCCGTCAGCCTGCCCACATCCAGCACAGCACGCCCCGGGTTTGCCTCCCGCGTCACCCTCGGCACGGACAAGGCCTCCAGCCCTTCGGCAAGATAGGTCTTCTGGCTGGCCCGCAGCGTCTTGCCGTGGATGCGGCCATAGAAATTGCGGCGTTCGGGCTGGGGGATGGGCTGATCAGACATGCTGCGCGCCGTAACCAGCCTGCGGCCTGCCGTCAACCCGGCAGCGCGGTCCCCACGCCAGCGCGCCGCCTATTCCCGTGTCAGGTCCCGCACCACAATCCGCAGGATCGCTGGCATCTCTTCCAGCACCCGCCGTTCCACACCATCCGCAACCAGCGTGAAATCCGCCACAAACTCGGCCCGGAAACTGCGATCGAACCGTTCTTCCAGCGCCGCCTGACCGCCATCCACCCGTTCCCCCCGCACGGCAAGCTGGATCGGCTCCAGAATATACCGCGGATCGCCCGTCAACGTCAGCTCTGCCCCCGGTGCAAGGCTGGTCCGCTTGACGCTTGCCAGCGCCGGGTCAATCGGACCCGTTTCGTAGTCGATCCCCTCGCGCGGGTCATGCGCATCCGCCACGCGGTCAGCCCGAAAGGTGAACCCCGCCGTTGCCCCTTCGTTGTGGATGATGTCGAACGGCTTGCCCGACGTATTGGTCACCACCAGCTTTGCGGCATAATCCCACAGGTTCTGCGACACCGAAGGATCAACGCACAGGCTGGGCGACGCTATCACCGCAAGCCGGTAGCCCGGCCCCGCCGCCTCGGCAATGGTTTCGACGGCCATGGTACAGGTGCTGAACATCATATCCTCCTTGCCGTTTGGCGACACAGTCTGATCATGCGGCCACCACCTTGACCACGGCATTCACACCGGCCGCCGTGAAAATCTTCTGCACCTCGATTGCCACCCAGTAGAAGACGTATTCCGGATACTTGCCGTTGCCATTTCGGCCCATCACGCAATCTGCGTCAAAGTTGAACTTGCCTGTCGCAGCCGCAATCGCCGAGGTTGACAGCGTCACCGTCTTGTCTGGCAGGGAGGCCCCCTTGAACGTCACCGTTGGCGCGGGTGTGGCACTGGTCAGATCATAAATGTATTCGTCAGGCAGGCCAAAGGTATGGCCAATCTCGTGCACCATGGTCCACGGGATATCACCGACGCCGTTCGTGTAAAATGTCATCGCCGTGCCCCCCTGCACAAACGACCGCAGGCCCGGTGTCGGCGGGGTGGGTGCTGCCGTCCCGTCAACGCTGACCGCAACATCCGCCCCCGAGGCGACAATCGTGCTGGCATAGGTCATCGTCAACTTTTGTGTCTTGCACCCCGGCTGTTCAACCTGAATGCGATAGTTGCTGGCGCTCGATTGCCATGTCGCCATGGCCGATGTGATGGCCGACGTGATCGTGGCCTTGTTTGCAGCCTCGGTCGCGCCCGCCGTGTAGGCCAGCGAAAAGGATTTGACGATGGCCACGGTCCCGCCCTCTTCGGTGCGGGTAATCTTCATTTTACCCTTGTTCGTCAGCAGGTTCGAATGGCTGTAACTGGTCGAGAAATAGTTCGAAAAGCCGTTCGTATTCAGATCACCTTCGGCCGGGCAGGCACAGCACAGGCCCGTTCCCCCGGTTGATCCCCCCGGCGGGTTGCCGGGAATTTCCCCTGACGGTGGCGGCGGGGCGTCACCACACATGGCGGGCCTCGGGGGCGATGGTGGCAATCAGATTGGCATAAGACATGGCTCAAATCCCGAACGATGAAAAAGAAGGACAGGCCGCCGCGCAGGCGCCGGAAGGTTGGCAGACATCACCCCCCACCATCACCGGCAACCTTGATGCGCTTGGCCCGCCGCAAGGCATAATTGCCGATCTCGGCCATTGCGGCATCGGGGGTTGGCCCGGCCTTCATCATGGCAGCGGTCCAGGGAAACAGCGGGTCCGAAGTAAAGCGGTAGCCCATGACAAAAGACAACAGTTGCGCCACGCATTGCATGGGTTCCGTCACGATTCCGGCGGCCAGATGGTCTGCTGCCGTCTGTTTGAGATAGGCCCCCAACCGCGTGCGATCTTCCCCCTCCAGATGCCGCGACGCGCGGTCGATCACAGCACCTGTCTTTGCCTTGGTCAGCGCAGGCCAGCCACCCCCGGCGGCAAGATCAGCCTCCAGTTCGGCCATCAGACGTTTCCACAGCGAAAACACGCTGACCCCGTCACCGAATTGCCGCGCAAACTCTGCCGGGAAGGCCTTGGTCAGCGCCGGCATCCGTGCATCGCCGCCGTTGCCAAAGATCTCAACAAGCGCAGGATAGCGGTTGGTCTTGTGAAACCAGCCGCCAAAATAGGTCATGATGTACAAAAGGTAGGTGTATTCTTCCTTGAAGGTCAGACCAAACCCGTCGCCTTCCGCAATTGCATGTTCCACGATCGCGTCCAGCTGGGCGGGCTCAAACGCGCCAAACCGTCCCTTGTCATACCGCAGCAGCCAGGCCTTCAATTCTGATCGGAATTTCTTCATGGTGGCGTCTGCGATGATCTGGGTGTCACGCGACGTCAGCATGCGAAAGACCGGGGCCGACCCCTGCATTGCCGGATCAACCGGCATAAAGACCGAGGCCGTCGTGCCACCCGGCGGGCAAGCGATGATCGCCAGCACCGCATTCTCGCTGCGGGGCTGAAAAAACTGTGCGGCGCGTTCGGGCCAGTCGGCGATGCCTTCGAAATAGACCTGCGCCGCCGTGGGATCATAGAAACGGAAGAACAGGCTGCCACCGTCTTCGGTACGGGGATAGGTGAATTTGCGGAAATGCCGGGCCAGCCCGTCAACCGTCCCGCGCGCGCGCAAAAAGATGCCTGCCCCCTTGTCCCACAGATGCCAGCGCGCCGTACCTTGGGTAAACAGGTTGCGGGTAAACGTGCAGTCCGTGGTCAACCTGACAATCCATGGCGCGGAATCGCGCAGATTTTCATAGGCTTCCCCTTGATACAGGCAGCGGTGTTCCAGCCCGTATCCGGCCAGCGTTTCGCCCAAACCCCTGATCTTGGCCCCATCAAGGATGGCAAAGGTGCCAAGCGGTGGCACGGCGGCAGCATCCCCCCCGGCCGCGGCAATTTCGGCGCGAGTGGGTTCGGGTTGCGCAAACAGCACTTCCATCAGCGCTTCGGGCACATTGACCTTGCCATGGATGCCGCGCTGGTCACCCAGGGGTTCGACATCGGCAATCTGCACAACCTGCAAGGCCTTGGCGTCTTTGCCCTTGCCCGCCGCCCCACCCGAAAGCGTGGCCGCCTTGCGCGATTTTCCAGTCCAGGGATCGTGATCGTCGGCTACCGGCATGCCCGCACCGGGGCTGGCTTGGGTTGCAAAACCGGCTGAATCAACGCCGTCATCAAAAGAACGGTCAGAACGAATATCATAGCGATGCCACACCAATTTGGCGCGCGGCGGGAACAATACCCTTACAGAAACCGTCCCAACGAACGCAAAAAATCACTGCTAAAGTTTGAGAAGCTTAGCTTGGATTGCCGCAAAATTCAATGATGCTGATGGGGTCACACCCCGCGCCCTAAACGCATGACCGGCCCACAGAAATCACTGCGGGCCGGTCTTGGACAACATGGCGACAGGCCTTGGTCTGCGGGCCTGCCCCCTTGATTCTTCAGACCGCCTTTTTCAGGGCTTCCACCAGATCGAGCTTTTCCCACGAAAAACCGCCATCCGCCTCGGACGCCCGGCCGAAATGGCCATAGGCGCTGGTGCGCGCATAGATCGGGCGGTTCAGTTGCAGATGCTCGCGAATGCCGCGGGGCGTCAGGTCCATCACTTCCGCCACCGCTTTTTCGATCAGCGCCGCGTCCACCTGCCCCGTGCCATGCGTATCCACATAGATCGACAGGGGTTTGGCCACGCCGATGGCATAGCTCACCTGCAGCGTGCAGCGTTCCGCAAGGCCTGCTGCCACCACGTTCTTGGCCAGATAGCGCGCGGCATAGGCGGCTGAGCGGTCAACCTTCGTTGGGTCCTTGCCGCTGAAGGCCCCGCCGCCATGCGGGGCCGCCCCGCCATAGGTATCCACAATGATCTTGCGCCCCGTCAGGCCCGCATCGCCATCAGGGCCCCCGATCACGAAGGTCCCCGTCGGGTTCACATGCCATTCGGTCTTCTTGGTGATCCAGCCATCCGGCAGCACTTCGCGGATATAGGGCTCCACGATCTTGCGGATGTCCTTGGACTTCTGCTTCTTGCTTTCATGCTGCGTCGACAGCACGATCGACGTCACCTCCACCGGCTTGCCGTTCGCATATCGCAAGGTGATCTGGCTTTTCGCATCCGGCCGCAGCGTCGGCTCTGCCCCCGATTTCCGTGCTTCCGTCAGCCGCTTCAGGATCGCATGCGCATAGTGGATCGGTGCCGGCATGTATTCCGGCGTCTCCAGCGTGGCGTATCCGAACATGATGCCCTGATCGCCCGCGCCATCCTTGTCCACGCCTTGCGCAATATGCGCCGACTGGCCGTGCAGATAGTTATGCACCTTCAGCGTTTCCCAATGGAACTTTTTCTGCTCATACCCGATGTCGCGCACGCAATCACGGACAATGCCTTCGATCCGGCCCATCATCGCCTTGGTCTTGTCCTTGTCAGACAAACCCACTTCGCCACCGACAACCACGCGGTTCGTGGTGGCAAAGGTTTCGCAGGCAACCCGCGCCAGCGGTTCTTCGGTCAGAAAGGCATCAAGCACCGCATCGGAAATGCGGTCGCAAACCTTGTCCGGGTGGCCCTCGGAAACGGATTCCGAAGTAAAGACGTAATCGAGACGTGACATATGGGGACGTGCTCCGTTTGAGAAAACCGCTGCACGCCAGGAAGCCGTTGTGCGCGGAGAATGCGGGTGCCTAGCCGCGCGCCAGCACCCCGTCAAGCGCCCTTCGGTTTCCGGAACAGAACCAATCCCGCAGCGACGCCCGCCAGCAACAGAAGGAACAGGATTTCGCCCCATCGGCTGTAGATCGTGGGGGGCAGGGCCCCGGGAATACTGCCGATATCCAGCACACCCGCCTTTCCGAACATCAGTTCCGCCACCACACGCCCATGCGCATCATAGACGGCCGTCACCCCCGTATTGGCCACGCGCACCACGGGCAGGCCCTGTTCAATCGCGCGGAACCGCACCTGCGCCACATGCTGCCAGGGCCCCGTCAGCGTGCCGAACCATGCATCATTGGTGATCTGCAGGATCCAGTCCGCGCGCTGCGGTGCGGCATTCACAAAGGCCGGAAAGATCGCCTCATAACAGATAAGCGGCAGGATCACGCCATAAGGCCCAAGGTCCATGACCGCAGGCCCCGGCCCCGCCGAATAGGCCGCGCCAAGCTGGCTGGCAAAGGCCTGCAGACCAAACCAATCATAGGCAAAATCTCCAAACGGGATGTATTCGCCAAACGGCACCAGATGCGCCTTGTCGTAGGATTGCGTGACCGTCCCGTCAGGCCCGACAAGGCCCAGACTGTTCCACCCCTGCGGCCCCTCAACCCGTTGATACCCCACAAGAAGCGCCCGCCCCCCCGTTGCCACGGCCATCATCTGCCCAACCTCGGGCTGGCGATCCAGCAGATAGGGCACCGCCGTTTCCGGCCAGATCGTCAGGTCCGCCACAGGCGCAAGTGCGGTCAGTTCCAGCAGACGGTCAAAATTCGCCCGCGCCGCCTCCGCATCCCACTTCAAATCCTGCGCAATCGCTGGCTGCACAAGGCGCAGGCTGACCATCCGCTCGGGCCCCGGCTCTGCCATCCCCTGCATCAGGCTGGCCGCCCCACAGGCCGCCACAACCGCAACGGCTGCCCACCCCGCCCCTTTACGCACGACAGTGAATGACGCCGCCACCAGCAACGTCATCAGGTTCATGCCGTTGACCCCGATCACAGCCGCCAGAAAGGCTATGGGCGTATCCACCCACATATGCGCCAGCATCGCCCAGGGAAACCCCGTGAAAATCACCCCGCGCAGCGCCTCAAACCCCGCAAGGGCAACCGCAAAGCCCAAGCCCCGGTGCCGGGTCAGGCGCGACGCGGCCCCTGCCCCCGCCCAGAACAGTGCCATCCCCGCCGCCATCAGGATCAGCGCAAAGGGCGCCATCCAGCCGTAAACCTCAGGCTCTACGAAAAAGGGCGAGACGATCCAGCTGAGCGACAGCCCAAAGTGCCCCACCCCCCCGGCCCATGCCAGCCATGCCGCCTGCCGCGCATTCTCTGCCCGAAAGACTCCGACCACCAGCAACACAAGCGCCACCATGGCCACAGGCCACCAGCCAAGCGGGGCCTGCCCCAAGGCCACGCCCAACCCCAGACCAAAGGCCAGCCCCATACGCCGCCAGCCCGGATAGCCCAGCGTCATTTCGCCGGCACAACCGCCTGCGGCAGGCGCACCCGCAGCCGCTTCAGGCGGCGCGGATCGGCTTCGACGATTTCAAACTCCACACCCGATTCGTGCGTGATGATCTCGCCCACCGCTGGCACCCGGCCTGTGCGCAAGAACACCAGCCCCCCCAGCGTGTCGATATCGTCATCCTCGTCCTCGTCGTGCAGGTCCATGCCGATGGCCGCCTCGAACGTCGCCAGCGGGGCCATGGATTGCACAAGGTAAACCCCCGGCTTTTCCTCTTTCCACAGCACACCTTCGTCTTCGTCGTGCTCGTCCTCAATCTCGCCGATCACCGTTTCGATCAGGTCCTCGATGGTCACAACCCCGTCGACCCCGCCATATTCATCAATGACCAAGGCCATGTGGATGCGTTCTTTCTGCATCTTCTGCAAAAGTGCCCCCACCGGCATCGACGGGGCCGCAAACATGATCGGCCGCAGCAGTTTGCGCAGCGAAAACCGCGTTGTTGCCCCAAAGCCCTGCTGCAAGGCAAGATCCTTGAAAAGCAAAAACCCCTGCGGATGGTCCATCGTGCCCTTGTAGACCGGCAGGCGCGAATAGCCGCTTTCGCGGAACACCGCCACCAGGTCATCAAGGCCAATTGTCATCGGCACCGCCACGATTTCGGCCTTGGGTGTGGCCACATCATCCACCCGCAAGCGCCGCAGGTTCAGGATATGCGGCACTTCCGAGGTCGCCGCTTGCGCGGGCGCCGGGGCCACATCCATCACATCGCTGGCGGCTGGCGGGGAAAAGGCGGAAAGAATGCGGCCGATAAACCCCCGTTGCGGAGGTTCTGATCCATCATCTGGGTTTGCATCCGCGATCGCGGGTAACCCGTCGTTGCTACTGCCCATTGGTCCTTTGTCCAAAACACCGGTGGCCCGGCTGCTGCCCTAGTATGGATCAGCAATGCCACGCGTTGCAAGTATCCGCACTTCGGTTGCTTCCATCAGGTCCGCGTCCGCGTCGTCGATATGGTCATATCCCAGCAGATGAAGCACCGCATGCACCACCAGATGCGTCACATGATCCGCCATCGCCTTGCCCTGATCGGCGGCTTCCCGCGCACAGGTCTCCCACGCAATCGCGATATCGCCCAGCTCTTCCGGCTCATCCGCGTCGCCCTCCGGCATAACCGGGATATCGCCCCCCCCCACAAACCGCTCTTCCGATGGCCATGACAGCACATTGGTCGGCTGGGGCTTGCCCCTGAAATCCGCATTCAGCGTGGCGATCCGCGCATCATCACAAGCCATCAGCGCAATCGCAAAGTGGTCTGGCGCCATGCCCAAAGCGGCAAGCGCCGCGCGACCTGCCGCCTCGGCCACCGGTTCCAGCCCAAAGGCCTGCCAGCGGTCGTCCTCAATGATGCAATCCACCAATGCCATGCGCCCGCCCTACCAGAAAAGAATGGGGCCGCCACCGGCAGCCCCAAAAATCTTCGAAGATTTTTGCCAAAAGTTTTCAGAAAACTTTTGTCCCTACCCCTGCGCCTCATCCGCTTCATAGGCCTCGATGATCCGCCCTACCAGCGGGTGGCGCACCACATCGCGCGAGGTGAAGTAGTTGAACGTCACCCCTTTCACCCCCTTCAGAATCCGCTCCGCATCCGCCAGCCCACTTGGCGTGCCGCGCGGCAGGTCTACCTGCGTGCGGTCGCCGGTGATCACCATGCGCGAC
>JALOSO010000342.1 GCA_025458385.1 Paracoccaceae bacterium
GGCTGCCGTGACCGGCAGGCTGGATCCGCCCGAGGTGGTGGCCGAAGGGTTCCTGCGCATCGCCATCGACAATATGGCCAATGCGATCAAGAAGATAAGTGTCCAGCGCGGCCATGATGTGACGGGCTACACCCTGCAGTGCTTTGGCGGTGCCGGGGGTCAGCATGCCTGTGGCGTGGCCGATGCCCTGGGGATGCGGTCGGTCTTCCTGCATCCGCAGGCGGGGGTGCTGTCGGCCTTTGGCATGGGCCTGGCCGACCTGCGCGCGCTGCGCGAGGTGCAGTTTGATGCGCCGGTGACAGAGCCATCTGCGGCCAGCCGGATTGCAGCGCTTGGGGCTGAAGCGAGTGCAGAGCTTTCAGCGCAGGGGATCACGGATGCCCGTGTGATCCTGACTGCGCATCTGCGCTACGAAGGCTCACACCAGCCTTTGCCGGTGCCGTTCGGGACGGAAGCCGCAATGCGTCTGGCCTTCGCAGAAGCGCATCAAGCGCGGTTCGGCTTCACCTCGCCCGAGCGGGGCGTCCTGTTCGAAATGCTGGCGGCTGAGGCTGTCGGGGGCGGGGCTGCCTTGCCGAAGATGAATGTCCACTCACATTCTGGCCAACCGGTGGCCACCCTGCGCTTGTGGGCGGGTGGCTGGCGGGACGTTCCGCTTTATCGGCGTGAGGAATGCGGCACGACAACCCGCATCCCCGGCCCCGCCGTCATTGCCGAGGCAACTGGAACCGTCATCATTGAACCCGGCTGGCAGGCCGAGGTCGATGCCCAGGCGAACCTGATCCTGACGCGCGTTGAAGCCATCGCCCGGCCCCCGGCGGCGGGGACCAAGGCCGATCCGGTGCTGTTGGAGGTGTTCAACAACCTTTTCATGTCGGTTGCCGATCAGATGGGCGCCACGCTGGCCAACACCGCCTGGTCGGTCAATATCAAGGAACGCTTCGACTTTTCCTGCGCCATTTTCGATGCCGAAGGGGACCTTGTCGCCAATGCCCCACATGTGCCGGTGCATCTGGGGTCGATGTCGCATGCGGTCAAAACCGTCATCGCGGCGGTTGGGTCCACGGCGCGGGAGGGGGATGCATGGATGCTGAATTCCCCCTGGAACGGCGGGACTCATCTGCCGGATGTGACTGTAATTACTCCGGTCTTTGTAGGCGGTCAGGCGGCGTTCTGGCTGGGATCACGCGGGCATCATGCCGATATCGGCGGGCGGACGCCAGGGTCTGGCCCGCCCGACAGCACGACGATTGAGGAAGAGGGGGTGGTGATCGACCTCTTCCCCTTGGTGGCACAAGGGCAGTTGCGCGAGGCTGAGACGCGTGCCCATCTCGCCTCCGGTCGCTGGCCGTGTAGATCGATTGACCAGAACATGGCCGACCTAAAGGCCCAGATCGCCGCGAATGAGACGGGGCGGCGGGAACTTCTTGGCGTCGTCGCCCGGCATGGGGAAACGACGGTGGCGGCCTATATGGCGCATGTCCAGAAGAACGCCGAAGAATGCGTGCGCGCGGTGATTGACCGGATACATGACGGAGCATTCACATATCCGATGGATATCGGTACGACCATTCAGGTCAAGGTCAGCGTGGACCATGCCAAACGATCAGCCGTGATCGATTTCACCGGCACCAGTCCGCAGCACACTGGAAATTACAACGCCCCGCAGGCGGTGACGCGGGCGGTGGTGCTGTATGTCTTCCGCACGCTGGTGGGCAAGCCGATCCCGTTGAACGAAGGCTGCCTTGCGCCGCTGACGATCATCGTGCCGGAGGGGACCATGCTCAACCCGCGCGCCACGGCGGCGGTGATCGCGGGCAATACCGAGGTCAGCCAATCCGCCTGCAACGCGCTTTATGGCGCATTGGGCGTGGTGGCCGCGGCGCAGGGCACGATGAACAACTTCATCTGGGGCAATGACCGGTTCCAGAACTATGAAACCATCGCCGGGGGCACGGGGGCGGGGCCGGGGTTCAAGGGCTGTGATGCGGTGCAAAGCCATATGACGAACACGCGGATGACTGACCCGGAGGTGCTGGAAAAGCGCTTTCCCGTTCGGTTGGAGGCCTTCGGAATCCGCCAGAACTCGGGCGGCAAGGGGCAGTGGCCCGGTGGCAACGGCGCTATCCGCCGCTTGCGGTTTCTGGAGCCGGTGACCGTCACCACCCTGTGCGGCAGCCGGAAGGTCGCGCCATTTGGCGTGCTGGGCGGCGGACCGGGGGCAGTGGGGGAGAACCTCGTTTACTGGCCGGATGGGCGTGTGGAAAGTCTGCAGGGCAACGATGAACGTGACCTTCCCGCCGGGGCTGTGTTCGAGATGCGCACCCCCGGCGGCGGGGGCTGGGGTGCTTGATCCCGGTCATTGCACTGTGACCTGAGGATGCTCATATGACCGCCAGACAGCCAAAGGAGGCGACGATGCTGAATGCGAAATCCCTGCTGGACAGCCTGACAAGTGGCCTTGGCCAAGTGACTGGTGGCCAAGGTGCCAAGGGGCTGACCGAAAAGGCAAAAGAGACGTGGAACGCGCAGTCCACCCTCGGCAAGGGGGCGATTGCCGGGGGGCTTTTGGGCGTGCTTTTCACCCAAGGCGGCCGCAGGCTGTTGGGCACGGGCCTGCGGGTTGGCGGC
>JALOSO010000343.1 GCA_025458385.1 Paracoccaceae bacterium
GCTTCGTTCCAGCAGGTGGCGACGCCGACCCATGGCTGGTGAATTTCTTCCTCGGTGATGCCCATGGCGTAGAAATAGCTGCGATGCGGCGCGCGGGCGGGGCCTTCGGTCACATGGCGGCTGGGAAGTTTTGATTTGTCGAACCGGGTGTTGGTCATGGCGGGCATCCTCTCAAGGCGTGGCTGCAGGCAGGGATAAAGGGCTGCGTGGCAAGGGGCAAGGCGGATTGCAAGCCGGGGGTGGGCTATGCGTTGAAACCACCTGATGGACATTCCTGTGGAGCGTTCATCGGTTTCGTTGGTCACATCGGCAACGATGTGGCCAAGGGGCCATCCGCCATCCTGACGCTGGTAATCTGCCCGTGCCTGACTGGGCTGGCGCGGAATCGCCCCTGCCAAGGGGCAGGCAGGCGCGGGCAGATTTGTCACTTGCCAAATCTGCCAAGAAAACCCGGCGTCAGGATCAAACCACCCCAAATCCCACCCGATTCGCCAAACGTGGTTAACGCAACCCCCGCCCGCCTTGCGGCTGGCCCAAAGCCATACCGAAACCAGCCCAAAGCCAGCCCCTTAACTTCCCGTCAACCAGCCAAATTAACACAGCGTCCGCAAGCACTTAGCGCCAGCCATCAATCGCCGCCAGCGCCTCTTCCGCCGTTTCCACATACTGGAACAGCTTCAGGTCTTCCGCCGCAATCACCCCCGCCTCGGCCAAGGCCTCCCAGTTGATGATCCGTTCCCAGAAAGCGCGTCCGAACAGCAGGAACGGAATGGGCGCCATCCGCCGCGTCTGGATCAGCGTCAGGCTTTCGAACATCTCGTCCAGCGTGCCAAAGCCCCCCGGAAACACGCAAACCGCCCGCGCACGCATCAGGAAATGCATCTTGCGGATAGCGAAGTAGTGGAAGTTAAAGCATAATTCCGGCGTCACATAGCCGTTCGGCGCCTGCTCATGCGGCAGCACGATGTTCAGGCCGATTGACCGCCCCCCCGCATCATGCGCGCCGCGGTTGCCCGCCTCCATCACGCCCGGTCCGCCGCCTGTCACGATCACGTCGTGCTTGCCCCCATGCGCCATGCTGCGGGATGTGACAATCGCCGCAAAGCGCCGCGCCTCGGTGTAGAAATGGCCAAGCGCGCCCTTGCCTTCCCGAATGCGCGCGCCACCGAACATGACAATCGTCGATTCAATGCCTTCCGCGTCCAGCGCCATTTCCGGCTTCAGCAATTCCAGCTGCAACCGCACCGGCCGCAACTCCTCGCGCGTCAAAAACTCTGGGTCTGCAAAGGCCAGCCGATACGTCGGCGCGCGCGTCTGCGGCGTATCAGGGATCAGCCTTGCCGCTTTCACATCCTGCTTGGACGAACGCAGCGGGTGTTTGCGGGACGGGTCAGGTGTTACATCAGGCATGGGTCACTTGGCATTGCGGGAACTCTGCCCTTTGCTTATAGCCATGCCGCAAAGCCCGCCACCAGAAAGGATGCCCGATGTCCCATGCCGCCCTTGAGACCGCCATCAATACCGCATGGGAAAGCCGTGATGGCATTACGCCCGCGACCAAAGGTGAAGCGCGTGATGCGGTAGAGGCGACGCTGGCGGCACTGGATACAGGCAGCCTGCGCGTGGCCGAAAAACGCGGCAATGACTGGCATGTGAACCAGTGGGCCAAGAAGGCCGTGCTGTTGGGGTTCCGGCTGAAAGACATGGAATTTCAATCAGGTGGCCCACAGGGCGGCGGCTGGTGGGACAAGGTTGATAGCAAATTCCACGGCTGGGGCGATACGGATTGGCGCGCCGCAGGCTTTCGCGCCGTGCCCAACTGCATCGTGCGCCGGTCGGCCTTCATCGCCAAGGGCGTGGTGCTGATGCCATCCTTTGTGAACCTTGGCGCCTATGTCGATGAAGGCACCATGGTGGATACATGGGCCACGGTCGGCAGCTGCGCGCAGATCGGCAAGAACGTGCACCTTTCGGGCGGCGTTGGCATTGGCGGCGTGCTGGAACCCATGCAGGCGGGCCCGACGATCATCGAGGACAACTGCTTTATCGGCGCGCGGAGCGAGGTGGTCGAAGGCTGCATCGTGCGCGAAGGCAGCGTTCTGGGCATGGGCGTGTTCATCGGCAAATCCACCAAGATCGTGGACCGCGCCACGGGTGCCGTAACCTATGGCGAGGTGCCGGCGGGATCGGTCGTGGTGGCGGGGTCGATGCCATCGACGGGCGGGATCAACCTTTATTGCGCGGTGATTGTGAAGAAGGTGGATGCGCAGACGCGCAGCAAGACCAGCATCAACGAGCTGCTGCGGGACTAGGTCATGTTGACAAATTGCGGAGCCAGAGGCGGATTGACGTGATGTCGATGAAGCCCAGGACGCTTTCGGCGGTCTTGTCGTAGCGGGTTGCGACGCGACGGGCGTTCTTCAGCTTGTTGAAGCAGCGCTCAACGAGGTTGCGCAGCCGGTAGAGGGTGCGATCCACGGCAACTCGGAGCTTGCGGGTCTTGCGCATCGGGATGACCGGCACGACGTTGCGCGCTTCCATGGTTTCTCGAACCTTGTCAGAGTCATAGCCACGGTCCGCCAGCAGGACGCATGGCTCGGGCAGGTTGTCGTCCATGACCA
>JALOSO010000344.1 GCA_025458385.1 Paracoccaceae bacterium
CGCTGCTGCGGCGGCAGGGCGATGACGTGATCATCGCCCCCGTTGCCGCTGCCGGGCGCGAGATTGTGGCCGAACGCTCGGCCCTTCTGGGGGCGGGTATCCGCATCACGCCAAATCGCCCCGGCCTTGTCACCCTGACCGAGGCGCGGCGCGCCGCCCTGATTGCCCGGGTCGAGGCGGCAAGCCTTGATGCCGCGGAAAAGACGGAAATTCTTGCCCAACTGGCCGCCGAACAGGTGCCAGTGGCGCTGGTCGAGCGGTTCGATCCCCCGGCTGGGGGCTAGGCCATGGCAGAAAAGGCCGCAGGTCGGGCCGGGGTGCAGCGCGGCGGGCGTGCAGGCGTGCGGGGCGGGGCGGTGGGCGGTGGCCTGATCACGTATTTCACCCGGCATGGCACGGTCGCCAACCTGCTGTTGGCCCTGCTGATGGTCTTTGGCCTGTGGGCGGCAACCCAGATCCGGGCACAGTATTTTCCCGATGTCGTGGTGTCCGAGGTCGAGGTGACCGTGGTCTGGGAAGGCGCCGGGGCCGATGATGTGGATCGCGGCATCGTGCAGGTTCTGGAACCGGCGCTGCTGGCCGTGGATGGTGTGACCGATGTCTCGTCGCGCGCCCGCGAAGGCCGCGCGGCCATTGACCTTGAATTCGCGCCCGGCAGCGATCTGGCGGCGGCAACCGATGCCGTGGAACTGGCGGTCGAGGCGGTGCGCAACCTGCCAGAGGCGGCAGAAACGCCGGTTGTGCGGCAATCGCAATGGCGTGACGGTGTCACGGATGTGGTGATCACCGGCCCGGTGGGCACAGATCAGCTGGCGCGCTTTGCCGATGAACTGGTGGGACGCCTGTTTGCCGCAGGCGTGACGCGCACCACCATTCAGGGGCTGGCTTCTCCGCAGATCATGGTCGAGGTGCCCTCGACGGCGCTGATCCGCCATGACGTTGCAATGGCCGATATCGCCCAGGCGATTGCCGCGGCGGTGGCAACAGCCCCGGCGGGCGAGGTTGCCGGCGGGACAACCCGCGTGCGCACCGGCGCTCCGGCCCGCAGCGTCGATGAAATCGGCGCGATTGTGCTGAAGTCGGCACCCGATGGCACGCAACTGACGCTGGCCGATATTGCCGTGATCCGGGCCGAAGGGGCCACGCGCGGACGGGCGGCCTTTGTCGGGGCGAACCCGGCCATGACCATCCGCGTTGACCGCACCCCTGATGGTGACGCCATCCGCATGCAGGCGACGGTGGCCGAGGTGGCCGCGGCCATGCAGGCCACGCTGCCGGCGGGCGTGACGGTTGACCTTGTGCGCACAAGGGCCGAACAGATTACCGAAAGGCTGGCGCTGCTGCTGGACAACGGGCTGATGGGACTTGCCCTTGTCGTGGTGCTGCTGTTTTTGTTCCTGAACGCGCGGGCGGCCCTGTGGGTTGCCGCAGGCATTCCGGTTGCCATGTTCACGGCCATCGGGGTCATGTATCTGGCGGGTGTGACGCTGAACATGATCGCGCTGTTCGCCCTGATCATCATGGTGGGTGTCGTGGTTGATGACGGCATCGTCGTGGCCGAACATGCCGATTTCCGCGCCCGCGTTCTGGGCGAGGATCCGCTGACCGCCGCCGAATTCGGTGCGCGCCGGATGGGCGCGCCGATTATCGCCTCGACCTTGACCACGATCATCGCCTTCTGGGGGATGGTGGTCATCGGCGGGCGCTTTGGCGATCTGATCGCCGATATTCCCTTGACCGTGATTGCCGTGCTGATCGCCTCGACGATCGAATGCTTTCTGATCCTGCCGCATCACATGATCGGCGCCCTGCGTGCCGTGCATGAGACCCCCTGGTATGATGCGCCCAGCCGGGCCGTGAACCGCGGGATGGTCTGGTTTCAGGCCCGCGTGATCCGCCCCTTTACCCGCGCGGTGGTGCTGGGGCGGTATCCCGTACTGGCACTGGCCGTCGTGGCGCTGGCCAGTCAGGTGGCCTTGTTCCTGCGGGGTGACGTGCCCTTCCGGTTCTTCAATGCGCCGGAACAGTCAAGCGTGTCCGGCAATTTCGCCATGCTGCCGGGGGCCACACGGGCCGATACGCTGGCGATGATGCAGGAATTGCAGCGCGCGACAGATGCCACGGCGGCCAGTCTGGCCGCTGAACATGGTGTTGATCCGGTCGAATACGTGCTGGCCGAGGTCGGCGGCGGGGCCGGGCGCGGGCTGGCCAGCGCCGAGGCAAAGGACGCCGATCTGCTCGGGGGGATTTCGATTGAACTGGTGAACCCCGACCTGCGGCCATTTTCAAGCTTTCAGTTCATCGCGGCCCTGGAGGCCGAAATCCGCAGACCTGCCTTGCTGGAGGAACTGTCGTTCCGGGGCGGGCGGTTCGGGCCGGGGGGGGATGCGATTTCCATCGATCTGTTCGGGCAGGATGCGCAGACATTGAAGGCGGCGGCAGAAGACCTGAAGGCGCAACTTGCCCGCTACCCCGAGGTTTCGGCACTGGAAGACAGCCTGTCCTATGACAAGGATGAACTGGTTCTGACCTTGACGGCGCAGGGGCAGGCCCTGGGCTTTGCCATCGATGATCTGGGCCGGGCCTTGCGTGACCATCCGCGTGGCCCTGCCCGCCGGCGAACTGACGGCGGATTTTCTGGACCGCATGCAGATGCGCAGCCCGGAGGGCATCTATGTTCCGCTGGCCGACATCGTTGCCGTCACACGGCAGGCGGGATTTTCGACCATCGTGCGCGAGAATGGCCTGCAGGTTGTCACCGTCTTTGGTGATCTGGCCGAGGATGACCCGGACCGCGCCGCAGCGATTGACCGCGCAATGACTGACGAGATCATCCCTGCCGTGGCAGCAACCCATGGCATCGCCACCCGCCTGTCGGGCGCCGCGGTTGAGGAAGCGGCGTTCCTGACGGGGGCCATGCAGGGGCTGATCCTTGCGCTGATCGGTATCTTTCTGTGCCTTGCCTGGATCTTTGAAAGCTGGACGCGGCCGATGGTGGTGATGACCGTGGTTCCCTTTGGGCTGGTCGGCGCGATCTTTGGCCACTGGCACTGGGATATCCCGCTGTCGATGTTCTCGATTGTCGGGATGATCGGCATGTCGGGCATCATCATCAACGATGCCATCGTGCTGATCTCGACCGTCGATGAATATGCCGAACGGCGCGGCCTGCGCCCGGCGATTGTCGATGCGGTGGCCGACCGGTTCCGCCCGGTTTTGCTGACAACCGCAACCACAGTTCTTGGTCTGGCGCCGCTGCTGTTCGAGCGGAGCAGCCAGGCGGCATTCCTGAAGCCGACCATCGTGACGCTGGTCTATGGTCTGGGGTTCGGGATGGTGCTGGTCTTGTTGGTGATCCCGGCAATTCTGGCGATTCAGGCTGACCTTGGGCAGGCGTTGCGGGCCGGGCGGCGTGGGGCAAGGCGCGGGCTGCGGCGGCCGGTGATGCTGGCGGGCGGGGCGAGTGCTGCGTTGTTTGCGCTGCTGCTGGGGCCTGTTTTGGTCACGGGGCAGATGCCGGCATGGCTGGGCGGCGGCGGTGCGGGGGCGGCCTTTGGCAGCTATGCCCTGGCGAC
>JALOSO010000345.1 GCA_025458385.1 Paracoccaceae bacterium
GGCATCAAGGATCTGTTCTGCACCAAGGGTGTGCCGTCGCAGGCGGCTTCGAACATCCTGAAAGGCTTCAAGCCGGAATACGAATCCACTGTCACGGCCAAGCTGTTTGATGCGGGCGCGGTGATGCTGGGCAAGCTGAACATGGACGAATTCGCCATGGGGTCCAGCAATGAGACGTCTTGCTATGGCAATGCGGTGAACCCTTGGAAGGTGGATGACCGGAAGCTGACGCCGGGTGGTTCTTCTGGCGGGTCGGCGGCGGCGGTGGCGGCGGATTTGTGCCTGGGTGCCACGGGCACGGATACGGGCGGGTCAATCCGCCAGCCTGCGGCGTTCACGGGGATTACGGGGATCAAGCCCACCTATGGGCGTGTCAGCCGCTGGGGGATTGTGGCCTTTGCGTCCAGTCTGGATCAGGCGGGGCCGATGACGAAATCGGTGCGGGATGCGGCGATCTTTTTGCAAGGGATGGCAGGGCATGATCCGAAAGACAGCACAAGTGCGGACATTCCGGTGCCGGATTTCGAAGCGGCGCTGACCGGCGATATCCGGGGCAAGGTCATTGGCATTCCGCGCGAATACCGCATGGACGGCATGCCGGATGAGATCGAGGCGCTATGGCAACGTGGCATTGCGATGATGCGCGATGCAGGTGCGGTGATCCGCGACATCAGCCTGCCGCACACGAAATACGCGCTGCCGGCCTATTATGTCATCGCGCCGGCAGAGGCCTCCAGCAACCTCGCGCGCTATGACGGGGTGCGCTATGGGCACCGCGCCACGCTGACGGCGGGTGACGGCATCACCGAGATGTATGAAAAGACGCGGGCCGAGGGCTTTGGTCCGGAAGTGCAGCGGCGGGTGATGGTGGGCACTTACGTGCTGTCGGCAGGTTTCTACGATGCCTACTACAACCGGGCGCGCAAGGTGCGGGCGCTGATCAAGCGCGATTTCGAGCAGGTCTTTGCAGATGGCGTGGATGCGATCCTGACGCCCGCCACGCCAAGTGCGGCGTTCGGTCTGGGCGAAATGGCCGATGCGGACCCGGTCAAGATGTATCTGAACGATGTCTTCACAGTCACGGTGAACCTTGCAGGTTTGCCGGGCGTGGCGGTGCCGGTTGGTCTTGATGCGCAGGGTTTGCCTTTGGGTCTGCAACTGATCGGGCGGCCCTGGGAAGAGGCGGCGTTGCTCAATAGCGCCTATGTGTTGGAACGCGCGGCGGGCTTTGTGGCCAAACCGGAAAAATGGTGGTAAGGGCGGCCATCGTCGATATTTGCCACGAGAATCCATGCCCATGTCCCCGCTGCGTGTCCCGTTTGCCGTACTGAGCCTTGCCATGCTGGCAGCCTGCAATACGCCTGTGCCAGATTCCGGCGCAGGTGTCGGGTTCACCGACTACAATACCTATCTGCGCCAGCGCGAGGCGGCCCTGCGCAGTGGCGCACCGGCCCCCACCCCGCCGGGTGGTTTTGCCGGCGCGGCTGCGCCCGTGGCCCCTGCGGCACCTGCGGGCGGATTTTCAACCGAACGGATCGGGGCAAGCCTTGATGCCGCGACGGGTGTTGCACCGCAACCGGGCCCCGCACCGGCAGCACCGCTCAGCGGGACGACAGCGTTTGATCCCACGCTGGCCGGGGCGGATGCAAACCGTCCGCGCGGTGTGACACCGGCAGGCATCCGCGAGGAATCGGGCGAGGTTGCGGGCATCGCCGGTAGCGGCGGGGCGATTTCGGACGAGCAGGATTTCCAGGCCGTGTCGCAGCGTGAAACGATTGAAAGCGATGCGGAACGCATTGCGCGCAACCGGTCGCAATATGTGCAGATTCCGCCGACGGAGCTGCCGCAGCGCCCGGCGGATACGGGGCCAAACATCGTGGCCTTTGCCCTGTCAACGACGCATGGCGTGGGACAACCGCAGTATCGCCGGTCTGGCATTGGCGGCAATCCCGAACGGGCCTGTGCAAAATACCCAAGCGCCGACCTCGCGCAGCAGGCCTTCCTGGAACGCGGCGGGCCTGAACGTGACCGGCTGGGCGTTGACCCGGATGGTGACGGTTTCGCCTGTTCATGGGATCCGCGCCCGTTCCGGGCGGCCCAGAACTGACGGGCAATGCTGTCGCCGAATTTCGGGGACAGGCGGGGTGGGCAGCGGCCTGACCTGATCGTTATCCATTACACAGCGATGGAAAGCTGTGCTGCCGCACTGGCGCGGTTGTGCGACCCCGTAGCCGAAGTGTCGGCGCATTACCTGATTGATGTCGACGGCACGGTGCTGGCGCTGGTGCCCGAGGACAAGCGCGCCTGGCATGCGGGGGCGGGGTCATGGGCCGGGCGCGATGACGTGAATTCGCGTGCGATCGGCATCGAATTGGCGAATGATGGCAAGGCACCCTTTGCACATCGGCAGATGCTGGCGCTGGAGGGCGTGCTGGCGGGGGCGATGCGCCGGTGGGGCATCGGGCCGGCAGGGGTGATCGGGCATTCGGACATGGCGCCAGATCGCAAAAGTGACCCCGGGCCAAGGTTTGACTGGCGCAGACTGGCGCTGAAGGGGCTGGCGGTCTGGCCTGAGACAAGCGAACCGGGT
>JALOSO010000105.1 GCA_025458385.1 Paracoccaceae bacterium
GCAGCCTTTGCCGCGATCGATGCGGCTGACAATGCAACGGCACTTCTGTCGGCCTATGGCGCACCAGAGATGGCCAATCCGGTCGATCTGTGTGCGGTGCATCAGCTGATTTTGAAGGCGGCACTGGCAGAGACAGGCCCTGCGGCAGATGAGATGGTGCGTTATCTGGTCGAATTCGGCTGGATCAACTGACACGACAGGGCAAGGGGATGTTCAGGTGGTGATGCGGGCGATCACCGACACGGTGGGCGGGGTGATCGGCAATGTGACCGGCCTGTTCGGCGACCCGGTGATCCGCCTGGGGGTGACGGGCCTGTCGCGCGCGGGGAAAACCGTGTTCATCACCGGACTTGTGGCCAATCTGCTGCAGCGGGGCCGGATGCCGCAGCTGACCGGGGCAGGGCGGATCGACGCGGTGTTCCTGCAACCGCAGCCGGACATGACCTTGCCGCGCTTTGACTACGAAGGCCATCTGGCGGCCCTGACCGGGGATGACCCAAGGTGGCCAGCCTCGACCCGCGCCGTATCAGAGTTGCGTTTGTCGTTTCGTGTGGCGCCCGCAGGATTGTTCGCGGCGTTTCAGGGGCCACGGACGCTGCATGTTGATATCATCGACTATCCGGGGGAATGGCTGCTGGACCTTTCGCTTTTGGATCAAAGCTATGCCGCCTGGTCCGAGGAGGTGCTGGCCCGCCTGGCCCGGCGTGCCGAGGCTGCTGATTTCATGGCGACGGCGCGGGCCGAAGATGGGGCGCTGGCCTTTGATGAAGGGCGCGCGCAGGCGTTGGCGGCGTCGTTCACGGCTTATCTGCAGGCGGCCCGGGCTGCGGGTTATGCAGATTGCACGCCGGGGCGATTTCTTTTGCCGGGGGATCTTGCGGGATCACCCGTGCTAACCTTTGCGCCCCTGCCGCGGCCTGCAAGCGCGGGCCGCCGCAGCCTTTGGCCCGAGATGGAGCGGCGGTTTGACGCCTATAAGGCGCGGGTGGTGCAGCCGTTTTTCCGGCAGCATTTTGCGCGGATTGACCGGCAGGTGGTGCTGGTGGACGTGCTGGGTGCGATTCACGGCGGGCCGCAGGCATTAGAGGATTTGCGGCGCACGATGGCGGCGGTGCTGGCGGCGTTCCGCCCGGGTCTCAACGGTTGGCTGACGGCACTGCTGGGGGGCAAGCGGGTGGAGCGTATCCTGTTTGCGGCGACGAAGGCCGACCATCTGCATCACAGCCAGCATGGGCGGCTGACGGCGATCACCGAGGCCCTGCTGGCCGAGGCGCGGGCGCGTGCGGATTTCGCCGGGGCCGAGACCGCAGCGATGTCATTGGCAAGCTACCGCGCAACGGTGGAAGAGGTGATCACGCGGGGGGATGAGCAGTTGGAGGCGGTGCGGGGGCGGCTGCTGAGCACAGGAAAGCCGGCGGCGATGTATGCGGGTGAGTTGCCGTCAGATCCGGCGCGGCTTTTGGCCCCGGCGCGCGAAGGGGCGGCGGCCTGGCTTGATGCGGAGTTCGGCCTGATGGCCTTTGCGCCTGCGCGTGCCACGCAAAGGCCGGGGGAAGGGCCGCCGCATATCCGGTTGGACCGGGCGGCGCAGTTCCTGATCGGGGATATGCTGTGATGATTGGCAATGATTTTGTCCTTGAAACGGTCGCTCATCGCTCCCTTCGGTCGTTCTTCGCTGGGGTGATCAGCGAAGAACGACCGAAGGGAGCGATGAGCGCTGCCTTGCGTTGGTCAGGCGATACGCATGGCGCAGGGTTTCCATGATGAGCGATGACCCCAAACCCCTGCGCCGCCCGGCGCTGGTCGCGCTCGAAGGCGAGGCGGACCCGGGCCTTGCCATGCCGGTGCCCGAGGCCGTGCCGATGGCGATGCAGGCGGCGGTAGGGCTGGCGGGCAGCCGCTGGTCTGGGGTGTCGCGCTTTGCGATCTGGGCCTTTGGGGCGCTGTTCAGCTTTGTGCTGGGCGTGGCGATTTGGGAATTCGTGGCAGGGCTACTTGCGCGGAATACGGTGCTTGGCGGGATTGCCATGGTGCTTGTGGCGCTGGCGGTGCTGGCGGCGCTGATCCTGTCGGTGCGGGAGTTTGCGGCATTCTTTCGCTTGCGGCGGCTGGATCGCCTGCGGGAGCAGACGGCGGCGGCTGGGCATGACCTGCTGGCGGCACGGGCGGTGGTGGCGGATTTGATACGGCTTTATGCGGGACGGGGGGAAACGGCCTGGGGCCGGGCGCGGCTGGCGGAACGGCAGGGCGATGTGATGGACGCCGATGCGCTGCTGGCGATGGCAGAGGCCGACCTGCTGGGCGAATTGGACCAGTTGGCGCGGCGCGAGATTGAAGGCGCGGCGCGGCGGGTGGCGATGGTCACGGCATTGGTGCCGATGGCGCTTGCGGATGTGGCGATGGCCTTGTTCGCGAACCTGCGGATGGTGCGGCGGATTGCCGAGATTTACGGCGGACGCGCCGGAGCGCTGGGCAGCTGGCGGCTGATGCGGCGGGTGTTCGGGCATCTGATTGCGACCGGGGCGGTGGCGTTGACAGATGATCTGTTGGGCGCGATTGCAGGGGGTGGGGTGGTGTCGAAACTGTCACGCCGTTTTGGCGAAGGCGTGGTGAACGGCGCACTGACCGCCCGGGTGGGCGTCGCGGCGATGGAGGTGTGCCGCCCGATGCCGTTTGCCGCACTCCCCAAGCCGAAGGTCACGAATCTGGTCAGCCGGGCGTTGACGGGGCTGTTTGGCAAGGACGGCCAGGACCTTTCATGAAGGTGCAATGCCCTGCAGGCGCGCTCATCACGCCCCTGCCGGGTCGTTCTTCGCTGTGGCCTTTTCGCGAAGAACGACCCGGCAGGGGCGTGATGAGCGCGCCGTTCAGGGAAAAACCAATCGCGTTCAGCGCTGCGCCCGGGACCCATGACCCGCCATGATGGCGACCAGGGCAATGATGACCAGCAGCGCCCCCGCGGCAAAGACAAATGCGGCGCGCAGGCCAAAAGTGCCAGCGAGGAAGCCGAGCAGCGGCGGGCCGAAGAAATAGCCAAAATACCCCAGCAAGGTCGCACGGGCCACGGCGCGGGCGCGGGCCTCAGGTGCGGCATAGCGGCCAACAAGCGAGAAGGCCGTGGGCGCGATGACAGAGGCGCCGATGCCCATCACGATGAACCCGCATTTTCGGTCATGAAGGCGATCAGCACCATGGCCCCGCCGATCACAGGCACCCAGCCAAGGCCTGTGGCCTGCTCTCTTGGCACAACCAGCCCGGTGATCTGACCGTCACGCTCGGCTGCGAGCAGGGCAAAGCCAAGGGCGATGAGGCCTGCTGTCCCCATGACCCAGGCAGGCGACCAGCCAGCCGTGCGCATCACCCCGGTGGCAATGGCACCGCCGGCGTAGCCAAAGGAATATGCGGCATGGGTCAGGTTCATCAGATGCAGCCCGCGGTCGTTTTCAAGGGCTGCCACGCGGGCATTCATCAGCACATCCGTCAGGCCGGTGGCGGCCCCGCAAGCCATCATGAACAGAGGGAACATCCAGATGGCGGTGGCATGGCCGGGCAGTGTGAAGGCAAGCGCCATCAGGGCGACAGACACGGGCAGGGCGACGCCGCCAAGGGCTGCACCGATACGCGGGGCGCAGAGCATGGCTGTGACCGCCGCAATGGGGGTCATGAACATAAGCAGCCCCAGCCGCGTTTCATCAACGCCGAGCATGGTCTTGATATCGGGCAACAAGGCAGCAAAGGTGCCCCAGAGCACGCCCATCGCCGCAAAGGCCGCAATGCCCGTACGCGCGGCGGTCAGGGTGGAAAGGAAAGGCAAAGTTCGCTCCGCTGCTTTGCCTTGTGACCTATCGCGCGGGGTCGGGGGCGACAAGGGTGGCACGCGGCGGCGCTATACCGAAGGTGATTGCGCCCTTATGGTGCCGCAATCCTTGGCAAGACTTATTGCATGCCAATGCCCTTGATTCTTTTTCTCATCAGCGCGGGGATCAGCGTTTTCGCGGCGGTGACGCCCGGTATGGCCGATCTTGCGCTGATTGCCGGGCTGATGGTGGTGGCCAGCCTTGTCTTGCTGTTGCTTTGCCCAAAGGCGCTGCGGCCAGCGCGTGATGCGCGCCGGGTGATTGTGGACGGATCGAACGTCATGCACTGGCGGGACAATGTGCCTGACCTTGCCACCCTGAACGCGGTGATCGCGCGGTTGACGGCCCTGGGCTATCAACCCGGAATCGTGTTTGATGCCAATGCCGGCTATCTGGTGGCGGATGGGTTCAAGAATGACCTTGGCTTCAGCAATCTGCTGGGTCTGCCGCGTGACCACATTCTTGTGGTGCCGAAGGGCACTGTTGCCGATGCCTGCATTCTGGCCTTTGGCAAACAGACAGGCGCCCCGATCATCAGCAATGACCGCTATCGCGATTGGCAAGAGCAGCACCCGGAAATCCGGCAACCCGGGCGGCTGGTGCGGGGGGGCTGGGTGGATGGCAAGGTCTGGGTGGATATCGACGCATTTGCAGAAACCCGCCGGACGGGCTGAGATTAGGCCTTTCCAAGGCCGGGAAACGCGGCTATAGCCCCCCGGTCGCGCGGCACACCCTTGGAGGTCAGCGGACATATTTTGGAGAGAACCATGGCACGTGAGATCCCTGATCTTGTGGCCGAGGTACGGACGGGGACAGGCAAGGGGGCCGCCCGTCAAGCCCGTCGTGACGGCTACGTACCCGGCATCATCTACGGCGCAGGCGCAGAGCCGCAGCCGATCAAACTGAAATACAACATGCTGCTGAAGCGGCTGCGCGCAGGGCGCTTCCTTTCGACGCTGATCAACATGAAGGTTGATGGCATGAAGGACACCCATGTGATCTGCCGTGGCGTGCAGCGCGATGTCGTCAAGGACCTGCCGACGCATATCGATTTCATGCGTCTGGCCGATGACAGCCGGATCAACCTGTTCATTCACGTCGACTTCGTGAACCACGAGAAAAGCCCCGGCCTCAAGCGTGGCGGGACGCTGACGATCGTGCGCGCCGAGGTCGAGCTTGAGGTGCTGGCGGGCGATATCCCCGATCACATCACGGTGGACCTGACGGGCAAGAACGTGGGTGACGTCATCCACATCAATGACGTGGTGCTGCCGGAAGGCGCGCGCCCGACGATTGCGCGGAATTTCGTGATTGCCAATATCGCGGCCCCGTCGGGCCTGCGGTCGTCCGACAACGAAGAAGAAGCCTGATCGCCCATTCGGGGACGCAGGCAGGGGGCGCAGCCGGAACACCGGTTGCGCCCTTTTGCATGCAAATGGGGCCATCGCGCAGCGGGGTGCCTTGCAATCCGGCTTGCCAAAGGTGACGGCAGCGGTGCAGCCTGTGCGCCAGCCGGGTCGGTCCGGCGCCGGGGGTGCGGGCATGGCGCGTTTCTTCAAGGTCGGGTTGCGGGCACTGGCGGTTCTTTTGGTGCTGGCCCTTGCGGTTGCCTTTTGGAAGCGTGATGAAATTCGCCGTCTGATGGCGGTGAACAGCCTGTTTGCGCCCGCGAACATTGTCCAGAACTTCAGCAATATGGACGGGCTGTTCTTTCACCGGACGCTGTCGCGCGGCGACGGGGCGGTGTCGGACCTGCCGGTCGGACCGCAAGTCACCCTGACACCGGCTGTCAATCAATGGATCAAGGACCGGTCCGTGACAGGCCTTGTGATCCTGAAGGACGGCGCGGTGGTGCATGAAAGTTATCTTCTGGGAACCACGCAGGCCGACCGGCGCATCAGCTGGTCCGTTGCGAAAAGTTTCCTGTCCGTGCTGTTCGGGATCGTGCAGGCCGAAGGGGCGATTGCATCGCTGGACGATCCGGTTACCCGATATGCCCCGACGCTGGTGGGTTCGGCCTATGACGGGGCCAGCGTGCATGATGTGCTGACCATGTCATCCGGCGTGGCCTTTAATGAGGATTATCTGGATTTTTACAGTGATATCAACAAGATGGGGCGTGTTCTTGCGCTTGGTGGATCAATGGATGGCTTTGCTGCCGGCCTGACGGCACGTGCCGCGGAACCGGGCAGCCGTTGGCACTATGTCTCGAT
Source organism: Paracoccaceae bacterium (assembly GCA_025458385.1). Classification (GTDB taxonomy): domain Bacteria; phylum Pseudomonadota; class Alphaproteobacteria; order Rhodobacterales; family Rhodobacteraceae; genus JAAFHS01. The sequence continues at coordinate 6,071 of JALOSO010000105.1, forward strand.
CGACACGCATGTGCTGGGCATGGTCATCCGGGGTGCCACTGGGCGCGACATACCAGAGTTGATGGAGGAAAAATTGTTGCAGCCCTTGGGCTTGCAAGACGATGTTGTCATGCTGACAGATGGCGATGGCGTGTCATTCGTCTTGGGCGGGCTGAACATGACCACACGCGATTACGCAAGACTGGGGCAGTTGGTCCTGCAAAAGGGGGCGTGGCAGGGCCAGCAGATTGTGCCGTCTGACTGGATCGTCGCTTCGACAACGCCGCAGGCGGCTGACGGGTCGGCCTATGGTTATCAATGGTGGATCCCGGCAGATGCCGCGGCGGGTGAGGTGATGGCGCAGGGCATCTATGGCCAGTACATCTATATCAACCCCGGTCAGGGCGTGGTGATTGCCGTGAATGCGGCGGACCGGGGATTTGAGGATGCCGGCGTGGCGGAAGGCAATGTCGCAATGTTCCGTGCCATTGCCGCCGGGCTTTAGGTCCGGGTGCCGCAGTTCTGCCATGGCCTAAAGACTGTCAAGGAAGGCCAGCAGGGCCACCCGGTCTGCGGTTGGCAAGGCGACGACCTGATCGCGCGCGCCTTGCGCCTCGCCGCCATGCCACAGGATTGCAGCCAGAACGGTCGGCGCACGCCCGTCATGCAGGAACCGCCCCTCACCGCCCGCCACGCGCGTGGCCAGTCCAAGGCCCCACAGGGCGGCGGTGCGCCATTCGCGGCCGGTTGCGCGGGCCTCGGGGCGGTGGTCGGCAAGGCCTTCGCCCATGTCATGCAGCAACAGGTCGGTATAGGGGTGGATGATCTGAAAGGATTGGGTCTCTTGCCCGATCAGACGATGGGTCAGCGCGACGGGGGCATGGCAAGTGGCGCAGCCCGTGTCATGAAAGATCGCCTCGCCCCGCAGCACCTGCGGATCATTGACCGCGCGGCGGGCCGGAACGCCAAGGTTGCGCGCATAATGCGTGATCAGATCAACTGTGGCTGCATCGACTTCGACTTCGACTTCGACGGCGATGGCCTTGCCCGCGTCCTGCCCATGGGCTGCGTTGCGGCAGGCGGTCTGGGCCGGGGTGCAGTCGCCCCATGGGGCCGGTTGCAGCGGGCTTGACAGCCCCATGTCGCCGGAAAAGGCGCTTGCGGTTTGTTCGCGCAAGGTGCCAATCCCGGCTTTCAGGCCGAACCGCCCCAGCATCGGCTGGCCATCGGTGGCGCTGATCACGATATTGGCACGCCCCGAGATTCCGTCGCCATCGGCATCCTGCGGGTCTGCGCGCGCCAGAATATCGGCCGCCGGAATTGCCTCAAGCAGGCCCAGCCCGATCATGCGCGGGGCCAACCGCGGCGAGAGCATCAGCCCGGCGGCGGGCGGGCCGTAGGCCGGGCCAGCCAGCGCATAGGCCGGTCTTTGCAGGGTAACGGTTGTGCCGTCGGCCAGTGTGACGGTCTGCGGCTGAAGGGTCAGGTCGAGTGCCGCTTCGGCCTGCTGGCCGGGACTGGCCTGTATTTGCAGCAAATGCCCGTAAATGGGGTCTGGCGCCGTTGCAAGATAATCGGCAATCGCGGCCGGTGCCACACCCCCCGGGCGGGACAGGCGCAGGACAAGGCCCGCCGGGGCGGCGCCGGACTGGACAGGCCCTGTGCGCCCGTCATGCAGATGGCAATCCTGACAGGCCCGCGCATTGTAAAGCGGCCCAAGCCCGTCTGCGCCTGTCAGGGAAGAGGGCGCGGCAATCCACACCTTGCGAAACAGCGCGCGGCCTGCGGCAAAATCAGTGCGTTCCTGCGGGTTCAGCGTGGCCGAGGGCTGCGCGAAAGCGTCACGTCCGCCGCTATCAGCCACCGTTGCCGCACCTGCCGACAGCGCGGTGTCAGCGGCAGGTCTTGGAATACCCCGCGCGACCCCTGCAAGGTCGGCGGCCAAGGCCGCCTCTTCGGGCGTTCGCGGCATGACAGGCAGATGCCGGTCATCCAGTTGCTGGGCCGCAGCGGACAGCGTGCTGCCGCAGCCCAGCAGTACCAGAATCGCGGCCCACCGCCACATGGGCCTATTCGGCCTGATCCGCCGGTTTTGCGTTCAACTGGCCATAACGTTCGGCGCCAAGCGTATCGAACAGGCTGATCTGCGTTTCAAGAAAGTCGATATGCCCTTCCTCGTCGGCGATCAGTTCTTCGAACAGGGTCTTGGTCGTGAAATCGCCCACGGCATCGCAATGCTTGCGCGCATCGATATAGAGTTTGCGCGCGTCATGTTCGGCGGCAAGATCGCACTCCAGTGTTTCGCGCAGGGTCTGGCCAATGCGCAAGGGGTCCAGCTTTTGCAGGTTGGGGTGGCCCTCCAGAAAGATGATCCGCGCAATCAGGCGATCTGCGTGCTGCATCTCCTCAATGCTTTCGGCCCGCGACTTGGCCGCCAGATGGCCATAGCCCCAGTCTTCCTGCAGGCGGTAGTGCAGCCAATACTGGCTGACGGCCGTCAACTCAGACCGCAGCGCCGCGTTCAGATACTCGATAACCTTCTTGTCGCCCTTCATCAGATGTCCCTGTGTCAGTGGCACGGCGCAGGCCGCGCAGGTTCATGGGTACTTCAAAGCTGTCATGCGCGCGCATGGTGTCAAGGAACAGCGGCATGCAGCCGCCGCAATCGGCGCGTTTTCCAAGGGCGTGATAGATCTTGCCGGGCGTGATGATCGTGCGGGCATCAGCGGCCCGCATCCAGGCAACGGCTGCCCGGATGTCATGGTCAGAGATGGACTGGCACTGGCAGACGATCATGGCGGGTCACTTTGTCAGGATCAGCTTGCCCGCCCGCGTGATCCGAAGGGCGTAAATCTGGCCGTTCAGCACGATGCGCGCCTGTGCGCCGCCTGCGGTCAGTGCAATGGCATCATGGACGGGAATCGCAGCATCGCTGAACAGTTGCGTATCGGTTTGCGCATTCATGGCCGCGTTCCCCCGGGGGTTTCGATCCAGTCGAACAGCGCGTCAAGCAGGCGGTACAGTTTCATCGCAGGAACCCTAAGCTGAGTTGACGAATGGTCCGGGCTTTCCCGCGATGACGGGGTGGCTTGGATGCGGGGAAAGGTGACTGAAAAAGTCGGATTTGTAAAGATGATTATTTTTATCAGGAAATGGAGGCGCCAAGTGCCGCTCATCCCTTCCCTTGCGGTCGGTCTTCGCTGGGGCTGGCAAGCGAAGACCGACCGTAAGGGAAGGGATGAGCGCCCCCTTGGCAAAGGCTTATAACGCGGCCGCCGTCACCTCGACCTCCACCAGAAACTCGGGCCGCGTAAAGCCCGACACGATCACCAGCGTCGAGGCAGGCAGGCGCGACACCCCCGAAAGCCAGGCGTCGCGCGCGGCCATGTAGCCCGCCATATGCGCGCGGTCGGTCACAAAGGCATTGATGCGGATCACATCGCCCGGGCCCATGCCAGCCTCGGCCAGAATCGCCGCACAGTTGGCAAAACACTGGTCCGCCTGCCCCCGCGCGTCAGCGGCCAATGTGTCATCCAAGCGCAGGCCCAGCTGGCCGGACGTCACGACAAGCCGCGCGCTGGCGGGCACCTCGACGCCGTGGGCATAGCGGGCAAATGGCGGGCGAATTGTGTGGGGGCAAAGGGTGCGCATGAAACCTCGGGCTTGTTTGGCCCATCCTGTCAGGTGCCAGCCCTTTGACAAGCCATGCCGTGCAAAATTCACCTCCCGTGCGTGCCGCCCAAAAAAAGATCAAACCACTTGCCAGATGCCACTTTCCCGGGCTTTGATCGCATGAACGATGGTCGCCTGCAGCTGCCCCCCTACAAGACCCGGGTTGGCGGCCTAGCTTGCTGCAAGACAAGAATCAAAAAAACCTGGAGGATGAAGTGTCGAAGTTTCTCAAAACTACAGCCTTGACGGCGATGATCCTGCCTTTCGCCGGCGTGGCCATGGCGCAGAACGTGGCCGTGACCTTTGGCACCAACTGGGTGGCACAGGCCGAACACGGCGGGTTCTATCAGGCGGTGGCCGATGGCACCTATGCGGCCTGCGGACTGGACGTGACGATCCTGCCGGGCGGTCCGCAGGTGAACAACCGTGCCCTGATGATTGCGGGCAATGTGGATTTCCACATGGGCGGATCGACGCTGGATGGTTTCTCGGCCGTGCAGGAAGGCCTGCCGATTGTCACGGTGGCGGCGGCGTTCCAGAAAGACCCGCAAGTCATTGTCACGCATCCGGGTGCGGCGGCCTCGTTTGCTGACCTTGCGAAGCTGGACAAGGTGCTGATCTCGGACGGTGGCGTGCTGACGTTCTGGGCCTGGATGATCAATGCCTATGGATTCAAGCCGGAACAGCGCGAGGTCTATACCTTTTCTTCCGCGCCGTTGATTGCGAACAAAACCTGGGGGATGCAGGGGTACCTCTCATCCGAACCCTTCTTCTTCGAGAAAGAGACAGGCATCAAGCCAGATGCCTGGCTGATCGCCGATGCGGGCTATACCGCCTATTCGACCACGATCGAGACGATGGCCGATACCATCGCCAACCGGCCCGAGGTGGTGCAGTGCTTCGTTGATGGCTCGGCCATCGGCTGGACCAATTACCTGTATGGCGACAATGCGGCGGCAAATGCGCTGATCAAGGCCGATAACCCGGAAATGTCGGATGAGGCGATTGCCTATGCGATCCAGTCGATGAAGGACAACGGCATCGTGTTCTCGGGTGATGCGTTGACGCTGGGCGCGGGTGCGATGACGGATGCAAAGGTCGAGGACTTTTTCAACAAGATGGTCGCAGTGGGTGCTGCCCCGGCTGATCTCGATTGGAAAGCCAGCTACACGCTGCAGTTCGTGAACAAGGGTGTCGGGCTGGATCTGAAGCCTGCCGAATAAGCCCGACGTAACGGCAATCGCGGGGGCTGCGCGTTCGGCCCCCGCAACCTCCGGATATTGCATGACCGAGTTATCAAAGCGACCGATCCCGCCACTGGGACAGCGCCCAAGGCTGCTGGAGATGTCGGATATCTCCAAGGTGTTCAACGGCACGGTAACGGCGTTAAACGGCATGAACCTGACGCTGAACGAGGGGGATTTCCTGTCGTTGCTGGGGCCGTCGGGCTGCGGCAAATCAACGGCATTGCGGCTGATTGCCGGGCTGATGCGGCCCACCACGGGGCGGATCACCTGGAACGGCAAGCATGACCGGGGCGATATCGGCGTGGTGTTTCAGGAACCGACGCTGATGCCTTGGGCGACGGTGGCCAAGAACGTCTGGCTGCCTTTCCGCCTGCGCGGCCAAAGTTTTGCGAGCGTGCAGGAACGTATTGCCAATGCGCTGAAACTGGTCGGGTTGGAGAAGTTCCACGATGCCTATCCGCGCGAGCTTTCGGGCGGCATGAAGATGCGGGTTTCGATTGCACGCGCCTTTGTGACGAACCCGCGGCTGATTTTGATGGATGAGCCGTTTGCGGCGCTGGACGAGATCACGCGGCAAAAGCTGAATGATGACCTTCTGGCGCTGCAATCCAAGATCGGCTGCACGGTAATCTTCGTCACCCATTCGGTGTTTGAATCGGTGTTCCTGTCTGACCGGATCGTGGTGATGGCGGCGCGTCCGGGGCGCGTGGTGCAGGAATTGACTGTGGATGCGCCCTATCCGCGCGACATCGCGTTCCGCACCTCGGCCGATTATGCGGCGCATACGCAAGTGGTGTCCGAGGCCCTGCGCCGCGCAATAGGGGATCATGCTGATGACCACCTCTGACCCGACATTTGACGCCGATGAGGCCCGCCGCGCACGCAACCGGCGGATTGAGGCTGTGGCGCGCTGGGCCGTGCCCCTGGCGGTGGTCATCGCGACGGTTTTCATCTGGCACTGGTGGTCAAATTCGACCCCGCAGCGCGGCATGATCTTTCCGGAACCGCTGAAGGTGTGGCACCGGTTCATCAAAGACAACGCGATGCTGTTCGGATCGCTGATGGTGACGCTGCGCATTACCTTTCTGGCGCTGGCCATCGCCATCATTGGTGGCGTGGCCCTGGCGATCCTGTTCACGCAAAGCCGGTTGGCAGAACTGATCTTCTTTCCCTATGCGGTGATTTTGCAGGTCACGCCCATCGTCTCTATTGCGCCCCTGATCTTTATCTATGTGCAGGACCCGCTGGCGCGCGTGCTGATCTGTGCGTGGATCGTGGCCTTCTTTCCGATCCTGTCGAACACGACGCTGGGCCTGAAATCCACCGACAGCAATCTGCGTGATCTGTATGACATCTATGGTGCCACATGGTGGCAAAAGCTGTTGTTCCTGAAACTGCCGTCGGCCTCGCCCTATTTTCTTGGGGGCCTGCAGATTGCGGGGGGGCTGGCGTTGATCGGGGCGATTGTGGCGGAATATGTGGCGGGGATTTCGGGGTCAGGCTCTGGCCTTGCCTTCCGGATTCTGGAGGCGAGTTACCGGCTGAATTACCCGCGCATGTTTGCAGCCCTGCTGATGATTGCGAGTGTGGGGGTGATCATCTTTGCAGCGACCTCTTTCCTGTCATGGTTCTTTTTGCGCAAATGGCATGAATCAGCGTTAAGGCGCGAGACATGAGCAGTTTTCTGAACCTGCCGAAGGGGCCAGTGACGTTAGAGAATGTCACGGTGCCGTCTTGCCTGATCGGGGCCGAAGGCGCGTTGACGCGCACCAATATCTCGATCGCGGACGGGGTCATTGCGGGCGAACAGGCGATTGGCATTGACATGAAGGGGGCCATGGTGCTGCCGGCCT
>JALOSO010000106.1 GCA_025458385.1 Paracoccaceae bacterium
TCCTTGCGAAATTCATCCGTCCTGACTGTGCCCATGGTTCATCTCCTTTGCTGCACATTACGTGATCAAAGGAGCGGCACCAAACCGTGACAGGTCCAACCAGAGTGCCCTCGGCCACCGATTCCTTCAGATCGGCAAGGCTTTGCTGCTGGCATTGGGTAAAGCCGCCAACCGACAGATCGACATCGGTCCGTGCGGGGATCGAGCCCTTGGCGACGTTGAAGACCACCTGAAACTCGGGCGACATGATGATCTTGGCCAGAAGCTGCTGGCCCTCGACATAGTCGGGGTCATTTTGCTGGAAGAAGACCACCGAGTCCGCGTTCAGCATATAGCCCGTGCCGCCCCAGTTCACCGGGGTCTGGTTGCAGACATAATCCACGTTTTCCTTGAAACCGGCCATGTTGGCCGAGGCCACGGTCCAGTCGCCCATGATGAAGAAGGCGGCATCGCCCTGCATCATCATTGTCATCGCCTGTTCCCAAGACCGGCCGTTGATTCCGGCATCCATATAGCCCACCATCCGGCGCAACTGGGCAAAGGCGTCAATCATGCCCTGGCTGCGCATCGCGTCGGTTTCGGCCTCCTGAAATGCCTTGCGGTAGAGGTCGATATCCATGCCGTAGACCACGCTGTCAAAGGTCGTGGCATCGGACCAATCGGCCGCGCCATGGGCCAGACAGACCTTGCCGGCGGCGATCACCTTTTCACAGGCGGCGTTGAACTCTTCCCAGGTCTTGGGCGGTTCGATCCCCAGCGCATCTAGCACCTTCTTCGAGCTGTACAGCCAGTTGACCCGATGAATGTTCATCGGTGCCGCAACCCAATGGCCGGTCGGCTTCATCACCGAGATCAGTTCCGGGGCCACGACGGCATCCCAACCCTCGGCCGTCGCCAGTTCATCCAGATTGGCGGTCTTGCCGGTGGCATCCCACTCGGCAATCTCGGGGCCCTTCAACTGGACCGCCGCCGGGGCCGTGCCCGCCACCACATCCGACCGCAGCTTGGCCAGGGTGTTCGAGGTGTGCCCCGAAATCGCGGTCTGCTCCCAGGTGCCGCCGGCAGCGGCAAACATCTCGCCCAGCTTGGCGATGGCAGCGGCTTCCGATCCTTGCGCCCACTGGTGCATCATATTGGTCTTGGGTTCGGCATGCAGCGCCAGCGTGCTGACGCCCAACGCAACCGTCGCCGCGACAGCTAGGCGAAACGCGCTCCTCGTCGCTTCCATAACAGGCTCCTCCCTTGTTTTTTGGAAAACCGATAACGCACCGAAGATAACGGTGCGGCGCACGAGGCAGGTTCGGAAACACTTGCGGAATACGGTCATTCGCTTTTGGATTCTTGCGGCGGACCGAGCCCTGCCCGCTGCGCCTTCGCAACGCCCGAGCGCCTGAATGCGGCCAGAATCGCGGGGAAATCCGTGCGATGAGCGGGCTGCAGTGGATCAGCGCCAAGGCTCTCTGGCGGCACGCAGCGCCGACCGGACGGCGCGATTAATGACCCAGGCTGCAGTGCGACGCAACGGCTTCATCCAGTCGGCCTCTTGAACCAACACATGAGCCATTGGCCCTATCCGCCGGATCTGGCACATGTCGATTGCGGGCCTCCGACGTCCCGTGACACTGCTAGACCGGCACATCTCCAATTGTCTGGCCAATCATCGGAGCGAGCATGGGGTCGAGCCGATCTGCAGCATTCTTCCGGTCGTGACCTGCCCCGGGTCTTTCATTCGGTCGCGACTGGAGCCAGGTGGTCATTTGCGCCTTTCGGCACCGAGTGACCAATCGCCCTGCGCGCGCAACCCTCAACGCATGCACCGGGTCGGGCGACTGCGCTGGTCGGGTGCAGGGCTAAACCTGCGGGGGGCTGCTAGCTAAGCTCCGCTCGGGGAATTGCGGTGTTGTAGTCGTTGGCCCACACAGTCACTTTCCGCTCTCTCCCGCCATTCGGCCTGATCCGTCGGTGTAGCCGACCAAGGTTCGACCCCAGTGCCACAACATGCAGGCGGATCTCTGATCCAACTCCGATCAATTGCTCCAGAAAACCGTTCCTTTGCAATGCCTTGCAAGCTGAACACCAAAGTGGCGTGGTCATGAGGTCCAGAGAATATCGGCCCCGAGAGACCGCTTCTAGGCCTGGTGGCGCAGGTGCCAGTGCCCAGCCCCGCCCGCATAACCCCCGAAAACAACGGAAAAATCCGGCTGCAGCCGGATCGGGAGAACGCTTTCGCGGGGGCAAGTGGCGGAGTGGAAGGGATTCGAACCCTCGAGACGGTTCCCCGCCTGCACCCTTAGCAGGGGTGTGCCTTCGACCACTCGGCCACCACTCCACCGCCCGCTTTAATGGCGCGGCGCGCGCGGGGCAAGGGGGAAAGCGGCAGGGGCGGAACAGTGGCCTGGCATCACGCACCCATCCCCCATTGTTTGACCTGTGATCAAGGGACCATTGTTTCCCAGAACGCGACATTGGATTTCCTTATTTCCGCCACGCTCGGCCCGGATAACGCGCCCAACACAGGGCGATATCGCAGGGGCGCGGCACTTGGATTACACGGCTGTCTTCATTCTTGCCTGCATCTTTATCCCACTGGAGCGACTGCTTCCGCTGCACGCCGACCAGCCCACCTTGCGGCGTGACTGGGCAAACGACCTGCTTTATGTCCTGCTGAACGGTTTTCTTGTGCGCGCCGGATTTACCTTTGTTGCGGCCCTGTTCATGGGCGGCTTCACCCATCTGTTCGGTGCAGATCCTACACCATGGGTCGGCGACCTGCCGCTGTGGGCGCAGGTGATCGGCGCGATCGTCATTGCCGATATCGGCTATTACACCGCCCATCGCATCTGCCACAGCGTGCCATTCCTGTGGAAATTCCACGCCGTTCACCACTCGATCGAAGAGATGGACTGGCTGGCCACCCATCGCGTCCATCCGATGGACCAGATCTTTACCAACACACTGTCGCTGCTGCCTGTCTGGTGCCTGGGCTTTTCGCTTGAGGCGCTGATCATCCATCAGGCGCTTTACCAGATCCAGGCCTTGCTGCTGCATTCGAACCTCAAGATCACTTTTGGCCCGCTGAAATGGCTGATCGCGTCACCCGAGTACCACCATTGGCACCATGCAAACGAACGCGATGCCTATGACCGCAACTTTGCCGCACAGCTGTCAATCATCGATGTCATCGCCGGTACGGTCTTTCTGCCGTTCAAGCGCCAGCCAAAGGCCTATGGCGTGAACGAACCCGTGCCCCGGCATTACCACCAGCAACTGGTCTATCCCTTTGCTGCCATCTTCCGCATGCTGAACCAACCCCGCCAACCGCAAGAGAACATCATGTCCCAATCACAAGCGACCAAACCCCTCGAAGACAGCTTTGGCAAACTTGCCATGCTGTGCATCTTTGGCTACTTCGCCTGGCAACAGGTGCAGTCGATCATCATCCTGCTGACCCATCGTGCCGAAATTCCGCTTTGGGGACTTGCCCTTTCGGCCCAGCTTGTCAGCGCAGGCTTCCTTGCTGTGATCCTGTTCTACACGATTACCCGGCTTCCCCCACGCTCCAGCGCGGCTGGCCTTGCCCCGCGCATCGTTGCGGTCACCGGCACCTTTATCATGTCCTTGCTGATCGTGATGCCGCCAGATGCCGTCTCGGCCCCGATGCGCATGTTCTCGACCCTGATCATCATCGTCGGTTCGCTGTTGTCGATGTATTGCCTGCATCAGCTTGGCCGGTCCTTCTCGATCATGGCCACGTCGCGCGAACTGAAGACCCAAGGCAGCTACAGCATCGTGCGCCACCCCCTTTATGCAGCCGAAGTGCTGATGATCCTCGGGGTCGTTCTGGCCCATGGCACCGGCTTTGCCTTTGGCGTTGGTGCATTGTGGCTGGTGCTGCAGGTCCGCCGTGCGCAGTATGAAGAGGCTGTGCTGCGCGAAACCTTCCCGGAATACGCAGACTACGCCCGCCGCGTGCCCATGCTGATCCCCGGCCTGCGTCTGGCCTGGCTGGAAGACAGCGTGACGCCAAAAGGCCAGCGGGCCTAAGCCCCGCCCAGCACAGAATCACAGGGCGGGGGTGCCAATCCCCGCCCTTTTGTGCATTTTCCACCCGGCGGCCTGCGTGCTGTCACGCACCACCCCGCATCTAATCGCTTTCTCGTCTTGCTTGCATCACAAAACCCTGACCTTATGTTGTCAATGACAAGATTGGGGCGTTTCATGCAGACCATCATCCTGACCGGCATCTCTGGCTTTATCGCCAAACATATCGCGCTTCAGTTGTTGCAGGCCGGTTATGCCGTGCGCGGATCACTGCGAAATGCGTCCCGCGCAGATGAGGTGCGCGCAGCGATCAGGCCCCATCTGGCCGATCCCGCCTTGCTGGAACATCTGACATTTCAGACTGCTGATCTTGAAACCGATACGGGCTGGACGCAGCTTATGGCAGGCGGCGCGGCCGTGATCCACACCGCATCCCCCTTCCCGATCAAGGCCCCCAAACACCCTGATGATCTGATCCGCCCTGCAGTCGAAGGCACCCGCCGCGTGTTGCGCGCCGCTGCCGATGCCGGGATAACACGCATCATCCTTACCTCGTCCACCGCGGCCGTTCAGGATCAGACCGGGCCTGCAAACCAAGACGAATCCAACTGGTGCAACCTTAACGCCCCCGGCACTTCTGCCTATTCGCGGTCAAAAACACTTGCTGAAAAGGCCGCCTGGGATCTGGCCAAGGAACGCGGCCTTGCCCTGACTGTCATTAATCCCGGCTTCGTCATGGGGCCGCCCTTGGATGAAAATTTCGGGTCGTCCATCGGCCTGATCCAGCGCATCCTGTCGGGCAAGGATCCCATGCTGCCCGACATCGGCTTTTCCTGCGTCGATGTGCGCGATGTCGCCACCGCCCATGTCCGGGCGTTGGAAAAGCCATCGACGGCCGGCATGCGGATCCTGACTGTCGCCGGGGAAATGCAAATGCCCGAAATGGGGCGTGTTCTGAAGGCCACCTATCCAACCCGCAAGGTCGCCACGCGCGCCGCCCCCAAACCCATCCTGCGCATCCTTGCCCTGTTTGACGCCGAGCTGCGTGCCGCACTGCCGATGATCGGCCGCGCACGACCCATGTCAAATGCCCGGGCCAAGGCCGAACTCGGCATGAATTTCATTCCGGTGGACAAGGCCCTGCGCGCCTCGGCCGCGTGGCTGGTGGATCGTTCGCTGGTTTGACAACGCGTGACAGGTTGACAAAAGACAGGCTTTCATCCGTCAAACCATTGATTTCATTCGCGTCAGAACGCGTGCCTGTATCAGACGCTCAGCCGCTGAACAGGAAATGCAGCACGTCGCCGTCCTGCACCTCATAGGTCTTGCCTTCCACACGGAACTTGCCCGCTTCCTTGGCCCCCGCTTCGCCATTGCCCGCGATGTAATCGGCATAGGCCACGGTTTCCGCCCGGATAAAGCCCTTCTCGAAATCGCCATGGATCACGCCCGCCGCCTGCGGCGCAAGCGTGCCGCGCGGGATGGTCCAGGCCCGCGCCTCTTTCGGCCCGACGGTGAAATAGGTCTGCAGGCCCAGCAGCGCATAGCCCGCCTTGATCAGCCGGTCGAGGCCCGCTTCCTCCAGCCCCATTTCCGTCAAGAACATCTCTGCTTCCGCGGCGTCGAGTTGGCTGATCTCTTCTTCGATGCGCGCGCTGATGACCACCGCAGCCGCACCCTGCGCCGCGGCCATCGCCGCCACGCGGTCTGATTGCGCATTGCCCGTGGCCGCTTTCGCCTCCTCCACGTTGCACACAAACAGCACCGGCTTTGCGGTCAGCAGTTGCAGCAGGCGCCAGGCCCGCTGATCCTCGGCCTCTACCTTGATCGTGCGCGCCGGGCGCCCCGCGTTCAGCGCCACCTGCGCCGCAAGCAAAAGGCGGTGCTGGTCCTGCACCTCCTGATCGCCACCGCGCAGCTTTTTGGCAAGGTTCGCCAGCCGCCGTTCGATAGACTCAAGATCTGCCAGCATCAGTTCCGTTTCAATCGTCTCGGCATCCGCCACAGGGTCAATCCGCCCTTCGACATGCGTGATGTCGCCGTCTTCAAAACACCGCAGCACATGCGCAATCGCATCGCATTCGCGGATGTTGGCAAGGAACTGGTTACCCAGCCCCTCACCCTTCGATGCCCCCCGCACAAGGCCCGCAATGTCCACAAACGTCATGCGCGTGGGGATGATCTGCTTGCTGCCGGCAATCGCTGCCAACTTGTCCAGCCGCACATCGGGCACGGCCACTTCGCCCACGTTGGGTTCGATCGTGCAGAAAGGAAAATTCGCGGCCTGCGCCGCCGCAGTGCGGGTCAGCGCATTGAACAGGGTGGATTTGCCCACGTTGGGCAGGCCCACAATCCCCATCTTGAAACCCATCGCATGCTCCTTCTCCGGACGCCTGCTTCTAGGCGGCAACGTCTGTGGGTGCAAGGTGGCCCCCGCCCTTGATTTCCCCAGCCACATGCGGCACCTCTGCGCAAACCTTGAGGGATGCCATGACCCGTATTGACGCCACCTTTGCCCGCCTGCGGGCCGCCCGGAAAAAGGCCTTTGTCGCCTATATCATGGGGGGCGATCCGGATGTGGCAACCTCGCTTGCCGTGATGAAAGGCATGCCAGCGGCAGGGGTGGATATCATTGAACTCGGCATGCCGTTCACTGACCCGATGGCAGATGGCCCGACCATTCAGCTGGCTGGCCAACGCGCGCTGGAAGGCGGGATGACGCTGGAGGCGACGCTCCAGATGGTGCGGGATTTCCGCGCCGGCGATGATGTGACGCCGATCGTGATGATGGGCTATTACAACCCGATCTACAGCCGGGGTGTTGACCGGTTTCTGGCAGATGCCAAGGCCGCGGGCATTGACGGGCTGATCGTGGTGGACCTGCCCCCCGAAGAGGATGACGAGTTGTGCATCCCGGCCCAAGCTGCCGGGCTGAACTTCATCCGGCTGGCCACGCCCACGACGGATGCAAAGCGCCTGCCAAAGGTGCTGCAGAACACATCGGGCTTTGTCTATTACGTCTCGGTCACCGGCATCACCGGGGCGGCTGCGGCTGTGGCCACCGAAGTGGGGCCAGAGGTGGCGCGGATCAAGGCGGCAACGGACCTGCCGGTGATCGTAGGCTTCGGGATCAGCACACCGGATCAGGCGGCAGCGATTGCCAGTGTCGCGGATGGCTGCGTGGTTGGATCGGCGATTGTAAAAGAGATCGGGGCGGGCAAGCCTGTTTCCGATGTGCTTGCGGGGATTGCCGCCTTGGCTGCCGGGGCGCATCGCGCATAAGCGGCCTTTCTTTTGATCAAAAGTTGCGGCATAGGACCACCGGGGAACGGAGGCCGTGATGCAGATTGCCGGAATTGACGCCAAACGGCTGAACAAGCTGCGTGACCACGAGGCCAAGCGCTATGCGGCGGGGCGGCCATTGTCGCGCGCGGCACAGTCGGGCGCGTGGCTTTCGGGCGTGCCGATGCACTGGATGACGGATTGGCCGATGCCCTTTCCGATGGTGGTCGCCCGGGCCAAGGGCGCGCGGCTGACCTGTGTTGACGGGTTTGAGCTGGATGACTTCTGCCTTGGCGATACCGGGTCGATGTTCGGCCATGCGCCCGCGCCTGTGGCAAAGGCGATTGCGGCGCAGGCCAAGGCGGGGCTGACCTACATGCTGCCATCGGCCGATGCCGCCGAGGCGGGGCGGCTGCTGACCGAGGTCTTCGGCGATTTCCGCTGGCAGATTGCGACCACCGCCACGGATGCCAACCGCTTTGCCCTGCGCGTGGCCCGCGCGGTGACGGGGCGGCCCAAGGTGCTGGTGTTCAACGGCTGCTACCACGGCACGATTGACGACGCGATGGTGGCGCTTGAAGGCGGGCAAACGGTCAACCGCCCGGGCCTGTTGGGGCAGGTGGCCGACCTGACGAAGGGTGCGGTGTGTGTGGAATTCAACGATCTGGCGGGGGTCGAGGCGGCCTTGGCCAAGGGCGACGTGGCCTGCGTGCTGACCGAACCCGTGATGACGAATTCCTGCATGGTGCTGCCCGCGCCCGGTTTCCTGCAGGGCCTGCGTGACCTTTGCACGCGCTATGGCACGCTGCTGACGATTGACGAGACGCACACCATCTCTACTGGCCTTGGCGGCTATACCCGTGTGCATGGCCTGAACCCGGATATCTTTGTGGCGGGAAAATGCGTGGCAGGTGGGATGCCCACCGCCATCTGGGGCCTGCGGCCTGATCTGGCCGCGCGCTATGCTGCGGCCAATGCCGCGCGGGCACCGGGCCATTCCGGCATGGGCACCACGCTGTCGGCCAACCCGATGCAGTTTGCCTGCCTGAAGGCCACGCTGGCGGACGTGATGACCGCAGAAAACTATGCCCATATGGATGCCCTCGCCAACCGCCTGCAAGCGGGGCTGGCTGCCGTGGTGACCAAGCACGCCCTGCCATGGCATGTGGTGCGCGTGGGCGCGCGGGTGGAGTTCATCTGCGCCCCCGGCCCCTTGCGGAACGGCACCGAGGCGGGTGCGGCCCATCAGCCGATGGTGGAGGGCGTGCTGCATACCGCGCTGCTGAACCGTGGCTGCCTGATCGCGCCGTTTCACAACATGATGTTGGTCAGCCCCGCCACCAAACGCCGTCAGGTTGACCGCCTGATCGCCGCCTTTGACGAAATCCTGACGGACCTTTGCGCATGACCAACTCTCCTTCCGGATCGACCCCCGCCGAGGCCGAAGCCTTCCTCGCCGCCCACCCCGAGATTGAGGCGTTTGATATTGTCTTGCACGATTCGAACGGGATTGGCCGGGGCAAGATCATCCGGCGGCACGAGCTTTTGTCCATTTACAACAATGGCCGCCATCTGCCGATCTCCATCCTTGGTCTGGATATCTGCGGCGAGGATGTGCACGAAACCGGTCTGATCTGGGACGAAGGCGATGGCGACCGCCGCGCATGGCCCATTCCCGGCTCACTCATCCCCCTGCATGGCACCACCCCGCCGCGCGGTGAAGTGCTGCTGATGTGCTACAACCTTGACGACACGCCCATGACATCCGACCCCCGGCATGCGCTGGCACGCCAAGTGGCCGCGATGGCGGCCGAAGGGCTGCACCCGGCAGGCGCGTTCGAGTTGGAGTTCTTTCTGCTGGCCAATGATCGCGGCCCGGACGGGCGCGTGCGGCCTGCGGCGGATGTGCTGGATGGGCGGCAGTCGCACAAGACCGAGGTCTATTCGGTAGACGCGCTGCACGGTATGCTGCCCTTGTTCAACGACATTTACGCAGGTGCTGCGAAGGCCGGGATCAAGGCGGAAACCATGATCTCGGAATTCGCGCCGGGCCAGTATGAACTGACGCTGCATTACCGCACGGATGTGCTGCAGGCGGCGGATGATCTGATGCGGCTGAAGCGGATCGTGCGGGCGCAGGCGCGCAGCCATGGGGTGACGGCCTGCTTCATGGCCAAGCCGATTGCCGACTATGCGGGTTCCGGCATGCATTTCCATGTGTCCTTGCAGGACGCCGCAGGCAAGAATGTGTTCATCGAGGAGGTGGAGGGGCAATGGTCCCCCACCATCCTGCACGCGCTTGGCGGCCTGCGCGAAACCATGGGCGAGTCGATGCTGGTGTTCGCACCCCACGCCAACAGCTGGCGGCGGTTCGTGGGGCAATCCTATGCGCCGGTGGCACCGACTTGGGGGGTGAATAACCGGTCGGTGGCCCTGCGCATTCCTGCGGGCGATATCCG
>JALOSO010000107.1 GCA_025458385.1 Paracoccaceae bacterium
TTTTGCGTCAGGGGCCGGGGCGTTTGGGTATAGATGATCGCCGTCTCGGCGGTCAGGCCCGCAGCCCGCAGATGTTCAACCACCTCTCCGCGGCTGTCGACACCGCGCGCATGCAAAAGCGGCCCAGACCCGCCAAGCGCGATGATCTGGCGGATCAGGTCGGCTGCGTCTGTAGCGACGATCCTGACAGACAGGCCGCATTTGCGGGCGGCTTGTGCGGTGCGTGCGCCCACACAATAGGCCTGCCCAACGGCCGGCGGCGCCGGCAAGGCGGCAAAGGCCTGAACTGCGGTTTCCGATGAAAAGATCACGGCGGCAAAGCGGTCGGCCGGCATGTGCGGGGCCAGAAAGGCCGGCGCCATCAAGGGGGCAACCATGACGGCAAGGGGCCGGTCAATGCTGGCGCGCAGGTCACGCGCAAAGCGACGGCTTTGCCCCAAAGGCCGCGTCAGCAGCAGGCAGGGTGCTGATGTCCTGTCCGGTGTAAAGGGACGGGCCACGGGCTGCATCATGACTTGGGATTGTCGGGCCATGGCACAGGTGTTACCCCGCGCATGGCAGGCTGGCAATCGGCGGGTACCGGGCGGGCGGGTGATGAACGGGCAACTGACCTATCTTGGCATCGAAAGCAGCTGTGATGACACGGCCGCCGCGATTGTGCGTCATCAGCGCGGATTGCCGGGGCGTATCCTTGCCTCGGTTGTCGAAGGGCAGGCCACGCTGCATGCGCCTTTTGGCGGTGTTGTGCCCGAAATTGCGGCGCGGGCACATGCCGAACGGCTGGATCACTGTGTCGAACAGGCGCTTGCGCAGGCCGGACTTGCCCTTGGCGACCTTGACGGAATTGCCGTGACGGCAGGGCCGGGGCTGATTGGCGGGGTCATGTCAGGCGTGATGCTGGCGCGCGGACTGGGGGCCGCGACCGGCCTGCCCGTGGTCGGCGTGAACCATCTGGCCGGGCATGCGCTGACACCCCGGCTGACGGATGGCCTGCCCTTTCCCTATCTGATGCTGCTGGTGTCGGGCGGTCATTGCCAGTTCCTGATCGTGGCCGGACCTGCGCAGTTTCACAGGCTTGGCGGCACGATTGACGATGCCCCCGGCGAGGCGTTCGACAAGGTGGCAAAGCTGCTTGGCCTGCCACAGCCCGGCGGTCCGGCGGTAGAGGCGGCGGCCCGCATGGGTGACGCGCAAAGATTTGCCTTGCCGCGCCCGTTGCTTGATCGGCCGGGCTGCGATTTGTCTTTTTCGGGGTTGAAGACCGCTGTCTTGCGGGCGCGGGATGCGTTGTTGGCCGAAAAGGGTGGAATGACGGAACAGGACCGGGCCGATCTGTGTGCGGGCTTTCAGCAGGCCGTGGCCGACGTCTTTGCCGAAAAGACCCGGCGGGCAATCGCCATCTATCAGCAGGAAAACCCGCCGGCCCCCGCCTTTGCCATCGCTGGGGGCGTTGCTGCAAATCAGGCCATTCGGGCAAGGTTAGAGACGGTTTGTGCGGCAGACGGCCTGCGATTTTTGGCACCACCCTTGCGGCTTTGCACCGACAATGCCGCGATGATCGCATGGGCCGGAATGGAAAGGGTGCTGGCGCAAGTCGTGACCCCTGATGACCTGATCCCGCGCCCGCGCTGGCCGCTTGACGCCGAACAGGGTGGCATGCTTGGCAGTGGCAAGAAGGGGGCGAAGGCGTGATCGGCGTTGTCGGCGCCGGGGCCTTTGGCACCGCGCTGGCGGTGGCCTTTGCGCGGGGTGGTGCAAAGGTGGTGCTGTGGGCGCGCAACCCTGCTGCCGTCACAATGACCGAACCCGGCGTCAGCCTGACCGGCGATCTTGGCGATCTTGCCGGGGCCGGGGCCGTGTTGCTGTGCCTGCCCATGCAGCAATTGCGCGGCTTTCTACAACAAAAAGCGGCATGGCTGGATGGGATGTGCCTTGTGGCCTGCTGCAAGGGCATCGATCTGCACATGTTGCAGGGGCCGACAGCGCTGATTGCCGCAGCCTGCCCCCGGGCGACACCTGCCGTGCTGACTGGACCAAGCTTTGCCGCCGATATCCTGCAAGGATTGCCAACCGCGCTGACCCTGGCCTGTGCCGACGATGGCGCGGCTGAAGTGTTGCAAGCCCTGCTGACGGCGCCCAACCTGCGCCTTTACCGCAATGCCGATGTCATCGGGGCCGAGCTTGGCGGCGCCTTGAAGAACGTGATCGCAATCGCCTGTGGGGCTGCCATCGGGCAAGGTCTGGGGGAAAGTGCGCGTGCCGCGCTGATGACCCGTGGTTTTGCCGAAATGCAGCGGCTTGCCGCCGCTCTGGGTGCGCAACCCGCCACACTGATGGGCCTTTCGGGCTTTGGCGATATGGTGCTGACCTGCACTTCGGATCAGTCCCGCAACTATCGCCATGGTCTTGCCCTTGGGCGGGGCGCGGACATCGACACAGATGCCACTGTCGAAGGCGTGGCAACCGCGCAGGCGGCGGCGGCGGTGGCACAGCGTCTTGGCCTTGACATGCCGATCACCGCGATGCTGGCTGCAATCACATCCGGGCAGATGCCCGTCACCGGGGCGCTGGCACAACTGCTGGCACGCCCCCTGAAACCGGAGTAGCCGATGCGTGTTGCCTTGATCTGCCAGGACAAACCCGGGGCGCTGCAAACGCGCATCGACAACCGCGCTGCGCATCTGGACTACATCGCCAGCACGGGCATCGTTGATCTGGCAGGCCCCTTCCTGAATGCAGAGGGGCAGATGACAGGGTCGTTGGTGGTGCTGAACGTGGACAGCATGGCGCAGGCACAGGCGTGGGCCGATGGCGACCCCTATGCAAAGGCCGGGCTGTTTGACAGCGTCAGGCTGCAGGAATGGAAGCGGGTGGTGGGCTGATGGCCTATTGGCTGTTCAAATCCGAACCGGATGTCTGGGGCTGGCCGCATCAGGTGGCACGGGGTGCGGCGGGTGAGGAATGGCATGGCGTGCGCAATTATCAGGCCCGCAATAACATGCGGGCGATGGTGGTGGGGGATCAGGGGTTCTTTTACCATTCGAACATCGGCAAGGAAATCGTGGGGATTGTCGAGGTATGCCGGACCGTGCAGCAAGACAGCACGACGGATGACCCGCGATGGGATTGCGTGATGCTGCGGGCAGTGCGGCCCCTGCTGCGGGCAGTCAGCCTTGAGGATTGCAAGGTGCAGCCGGGGCTTGAAAAGATGGTACTGATCAACAATTCCCGCCTTTCGGTGCAACCCGTGACGGTGGATGAATGGCAGATCATCTGCGGGTTGGGTGGCATCGATCCCTGATATGCAGACAGCCGTCCCTGTGGCAGACTGTGCCAAAATCAGGAGGGACCGATGGAATACCTGAATGTCGTTGCAGCGGCTGTGGCGGCCTTTGCCTTTGGGGCGCTGTGGTACACGCTGATGTCAAAGCCATGGGTCAAGGCGGCGGGCCTTGCGGTGGATGCGGCGGGCAGACCGCAGGGCAATGGCAGTGCGCTTCCCTTTGTGATCGGGCTGGTGGCGATGCTGGTGGTGGCGGGCACAATGCGCCACCTGTTTGCCTTTGCGGGGATTGATACGCTGGGCGAAGGGGTCTCGACCGGGGCCGGGGTCGGCGCGTTCTTCATCAGTGCCTGGGTGGGCATGAATTACAGCTTTTCAATGCGGCCCTTGGCGTTGTGGCTGATTGATACGGTGAACGCCGTTGCGGGCTGCGCGATCATGGGCGCAGTGCTGGTGGCCTTCTGAATGAAAATGGAGGGTTCCGACCCCATCAGAACCCTCCATCCACCCCACATGCACCCCCTGGCCTGGCATGTGTATCGAAGAAAGGGTCCGTGGCGTCCTGCCGCGTAAGGTGGGTATAGCGGGAATCAGCCCCCGCCTGCAAACCGCAAGTGCTGACAACTTGACTCAGTTCCGACCGATCAGGTCGGGCCGGTCGGGTGAAGATCGATGGCAATCACCAACTCTCCGTCTTGGACCACGCCGGTGTTGGCAAAGCCATGGTGCTGATAGAATGGCAGATTGCTGTGCGGGGCATGCGAGACATGGGCAAACAACCGGGAAAAGCCCCAGTCGCGCGTTTGGGCAAAGGCCATCTGCAGGGCCGCAGCGCCATAGCCGCGCCCCTGAAAATCCGCCCCCACCATCAACCGCCACAGATAGGCCGCAGGCGTGCCATCGCGGGGGTCAATCAGCGGGTAGTCATCGGCGGTGTCTTGCGCAGGATTGATCATTGCCATCAGCCCGACAAGCGTGTCGGCCACCCACAGACCCCAGACATGCGATCCGGGTTCATAGGCGGCCTCGGCAAGGGTTTTGGCGTTGTTAGAGACCAAATCCAGCTGATCAGGCCGCACATGCAGTGCGATAAGCGGCAACACATGGGCGCGGATGACGGGGCGACGCTGGAGGGTCATTTCAGCCGAGCTTTGCTGTAGGTGGCGACCAGTTGATCAATCCTTTTTGTGCACACCGCAGTTTCTCCCGACGAGCGCAGACCAACAACATTATTTTTCAGTTCACAGCGATCTATTTTTCTAGATAATGGCAACATGATTGATGAGTTCGACTTCAATTTCCATCAGTTGCTTTATGGTGGGTTTCCTGCCGATCACATTATGAGAATCGGCCATATACCTTATAGCGCAAGGCTTCCGCGTGGCTGGCAGTCACGAAACGTCTTTCTTACTGCAAAGGATGCCCAAAAGATCAGGTTCCACAAAGAACATGGCATGGATGGCTTAGAGGCCAGGGCTATCCTTACTACGGTCGAGAAAGGTGACTATTATAGGAACCCGCTTCGCGGAACCGATTTACAAATAGAAGTCATTCTGCATGATCCAGAAATTGAAAAACGCTGCCACTTTTTGGTTCTTGCGCGCGACAAAGATGACAATGGATTTTTCATAAGGACCTTTTATCGCTCCAATAACATTTCGAGGAGCAAGCTAAAGGGTGCAACACGAATACTCCGGCAAAGTCAAAATAACTATTTCAAAGATGTCAAAGATGAGTAGTGAGGGGGGACCCACCTCTCCCCAATGTCACTCAGATGGCAAGAGCCAAATAGCGGCGGACGTGGGCTTTACCGCATTCCTCACGATCAAGATATAAAACCTATCCTACAAGAAGTCCATAGAAAACCGCTTGACAGCAGGACAAATTCGAGTCCGTGTGATAACGACTCGACCGTTTACGGCAGCAAAAGCAGCTGCTGGACCGCGTATTGTACAATATATTCAATAATTTAATCCTTCACCCGCGCATTCCGGGTGGCGATCAGTTTCAGGCGCAGGGCGTTCAGGCGGATGAAGCCTTCGGCGTCTTTCTGATCATAGGCGCCGGCGTCTTCTTCGAAGGTGACGTGCTTTTCGCTGTAAAGCGAATGATCCGACCAGCGGGCCACGGTGCGGGCAGAGCCTTTGTACAGCTTCACGCGCACGGTGCCGGTGACGTGTTCCTGTGACTTGTCGATCAGCGCCTGCAGCATCTCGCGTTCCGGGCTGAACCAGAAGCCGTTGTAGATGAGTTCGGCATAGCGCGGCATGATGCTGTCTTTCAGGTGGCCTGCGCCTGCGTCCAGCGTGATCTGTTCGATGCCGCGATGCGCCTCAAGCAGGATCGTGCCGCCGGGGGTTTCATAGAGGCCGCGGGATTTCATGCCGACAAAGCGGTTTTCAACAAGGTCAAGGAGGCCGACGCCATGCTTGCCGCCGATGTCATTCAGGCGGGTCAGGATGGTGGCGGGGGAAAGTTTTTCGCCATTGATCGCCACGGCATCGCCGCGTTCAAAGCTGACCTCGATGTATTCCGGCGTATCCGGGGCCTTTTCGACAGGCGTGACGCGCTGATAGACGAATTCGGGGGCCTCTTCGGCGGGGTTTTCCAGCACTTTGCCTTCGGATGAGGTGTGGAGCAGATTGGCGTCCACGCTGAAGGGGGCCTCGCCGCGCTTGTCCTTGGCGATGGGGATCTGGTTGGCTTCGGCAAAGGCGAGCAGGGAGGTGCGGCTGGTCAGTGACCATTCGCGCCAAGGGGCAATCACGCGGATGGCGGGGTTCAGGGCAAGGGCGGAGAGTTCAAAGCGCACCTGATCATTGCCCTTGCCGGTGGCCCCGTGGGCGACGGCATCAGCGCCCACCTCGGCGGCGATGCGGACGAGGTGTTGGCTGATCAGCGGGCGGGCGATGGAGGTGCCAAGGAGGTAAAGCCCTTCATACAGGGCATTGGCGCGGAACATCGGGAAGACGAAATCGCGCACGAATTCTTCGCGCACGTCGACGATATGGATATTCTCGGGCTTGATGCCCAGCAGTAGGGCCTTCTGGCGGGCAGGCTCCAACTCCTCACCCTGACCCAGATCGGCGGTGAAGGTGACGACTTCGCAGCCATATTCGGTTTGCAGCCATTTCAGGATGATCGATGTATCAAGACCGCCCGAATAGGCGAGGACAACTTTCTTCGGGGCGGTTTTGGCGGGCATTGCAGACTCCATCACGGGTTGCTGCGCGATTAGCGGGAAAAGGCGCAGGGGGCAAGCGATGGGATGTGTGGTTGACGGGGCGGGCAAAGCCTGACTCTAGTCAGGCAGGCAAAGCGGGGTGGGTTATGAGCTGGCGGATTTTCATGCATTCGGTGCGGCAGGTGTTTGGCAATCTGGAAGGGGCGCTGCGGGTGTCGGCTTTGCTGACAGTGGTGCAGGTGCTGGCGTCGCTTGCCTCTGGGCCGGGTTTTGGGATGACGCAGGCGCAGCTGCAAGAGCAGATTGCGCAGGGCAACTTTGCGGTCGGCCCCGCTTTGGTCAGCGGGCTGATTGTGACGTTCACGAGCCTTTGGATTGCAGTGGGTTGGCACCGTTACGTGCTGACGAATGAGGTGCCGGTGCTGATGCCAACACTGCATTTCGACAGGATCCTGGGGTATTTTGGCAAAAGTTTCCTGATGGTGTTGGTCTGTTTGCCTTTGGCGTTTCTGGCCATCGTGGCTGTGTTACTGGTGGTAGGGCCTGCGCAGTTGCAAGGCGGGTCTGTTGGGCAGCAGATGCTGTTGGGGCTGATCATCTATCTGCCGATCGGGATTGTGTTTACACGGCTGGGGACGGCCTTGCCGGGCGTGGCGCTGCGGGCGGGGGTGCCTTTGTTTTCGGGGTGGGAAGCGACGCGGGGGCAGACGGGTGCGGTGGCCGGTGTGGTTGTGCTGACGCTGGCGATGGGAATCGGCCTTGGGGCACCGGGTTCGTTGATGGTGCAGAATGGGCTGGTATTGCCGGGGATCATCTGGGGGATTGTGGTGCAATGGATCAGCGTGATGGTGGGGGTGTCGGTCCTGACGACGCTGTACGGGCATTACGTTGAAGGGCGGCCACTGGTGTGACAATGGATTTTGCGAACAGCGCCCGTGCCTGTGCCAAAGCCCTTCGGGAACTGTTTCCCGAAACGCCGCTACAGCGGAATGATTATCTTTCGGCCAAATATGATGCCGACATCTGGCTGAAGCGCGAGGATCTTTCGCCGGTGCGCAGCTACAAGATCCGCGGCGCGTTCAATGCCATGCGTAAAGTGCGTGTCGCCCAGCCCGATCAGCGCCGCTTTGTCTGCGCCAGTGCCGGCAATCACGCGCAGGGGGTGGCCTATGCCTGCCGGCATTTCGGCGTGCAGGGCGTGATCTTCATGCCGGTGACCACGCCGCAGCAAAAGATCGACAAGACCCGCGCCTTTGGTGGCCCGGCGGTCGAGATCATCCTGACGGGTGATTACTTTGACCAGACGCTTGCCGCTGCAAAGGCCTTTTGTGCGGCCGAAGGGGCGCATTTCCTGTCACCCTTTGATGATGACGATGTCATCGAAGGGCAGGCGACAGTCGGCGTCGAAATCCTCGAACAGCTTGGGCAGACCCCTGACCTGATCATCCTGCCTGTCGGCGGTGGGGGGTTGGCTTCGGGTGTCACCGGGTATTTCCGCGCAGAGGCGGCTGCCACGGATTTCCGGTTTGTCGAACCTTTGGGCGGGGCCAGCCTGACGGTTGCCTTGCGTGATGGCGGGCCGACAACGCTGGCGCAGGTCAACAGTTTTGTCGATGGGGCCGCGGTCGCGCGGTTGGGCGATGCAACCTACCGCATGCTTTGTTGGGTCAGCCCGGATGCCGTTCTGCTGGCCCCCGAGGACCGCATCTGCATCACCATGCTGCAAATGCTGAATGTCGAAGGGATTGTGCTGGAACCGGCTGGTGCCTTGTCGCTGGATGTCTTGCCCGATCTTGCCGCGCAAATCCGGGGCAAGACGGTGGTCTGCGTCACCTCGGGAGGGAATTTTGATTTCGAACGCCTGCCAGAGGTGCGCGAGAGGGCGCAGCGCTTTGCCGGGCTGAAGAAGTATTTCATTCTGCGCATGCCGCAACGCCCCGGCGCGCTGCGCGAGTTTCTGGCGATGCTGGGCCCCGATGACGATATCACGCGGTTCGAATACCTCAAGAAATCGGCGCGCAACTTTGGGTCGGTGCTGATCGGGATCGAGACAAAACAGGCGCAAAGTTTTGCTGACCTGTTTGCGCGGCTGGACGGGGCGGGGTTCATCTATCGTGACGTGACTACGGACGAAACGCTTGCCGCGTTCCTGATCTGATCCGACCTTTGCCATTCACAGGGCAAAGGCCACGGCATAAGGTGACGGCAGACATCAAGAAGGCGCGAAATGCTGATCACCCCATTCGGCGTTGAAATCTGGATGAATGCGCATGAAACCCAGTGCCGGTACAATCTGGCCGAAACCTGTGTGCATTCCCTGACGATTGCAGGGTTGCTGTCACTGGCAGGCCGTAACGAGGCGGATCTTTCGGCGCTGTTGCCGATGCAGATGACCTATGGCGCGATTGAAGGGTCTGACCGCCTGCGCGCGGCCATCTGCGCACTGTATCAGCAGCAGACACCGGGCAACATTACCGTCACCCATGGCACCATCGGGGCGAATGACCTTGTCTATCGCGCGCTTGTGGGGCCGGGTGATATTGTAGTCAGCCTGACCCCGACCTATCAGCAGCATACGGCAATTCCCGCAAGCCTTGGGGCGACGGTGCGGATGCTGCCATTGCGCGCCGAACAGGGTTTTCTGCCGGACATCGCAGCCTTGCGCAGCCTGGCAACCGGGGCCCGGCAGATCAGCCTGACAAACCCGAACAACCCGACCGGCGCGCTGATTCCGCCCGAGATGCTGCTGCAGATCGTGGACATCGCACGGGCCGAAGGGGCCTATCTGCTGTGCGACGAGGTCTATCGCGGCACCGAACAGCAGGATGCGTCGATGTCGCCGGCCATTGCCGATCTTTATGAACGCGGGATCAGTACCTGCGGGATGTCCAAAGCGTTTTCATTGGCCGGATTGCGGCTGGGCTGGATTGCGGCGCCGTCTGACCTGCATGCCGAAATCAGCAGGCACCGCGATTACAACACGATCAGTGTCGGCATGATCGACGATCATCTTGCCGCCATCGCGCTAGAGGCCGCGCCGCGCATTCTGGCGCGCAGCCGGGCGATTACCGGGCGCAACCTGGCCCTGCTGGATGCCTGGGTTGCGGCAACGCCGGGCCTGTCCTATGTGCGCCCGCAGGCCGGAACGACGGCCATGGTCGCCTTTGCGCACCCGCTGTCATCGCGCGCCTTGTGCCAGCAATTGCTGGCTGACAC
>JALOSO010000108.1 GCA_025458385.1 Paracoccaceae bacterium
TGGACGCACAGCGCGACGGGCCTGCTACAGGCCCAACGCCTGCCGCATGAACGCATAACCCAGGGCCATCTCGCGGGCCTTTTCATCCGATCCGCCCCCGCCGCCATGCCCGCCTGCATGGCTGTAGAACAGCGTATCATGTCCGGCTGCCCGCAAGGCGGCCGCAAAACGGCGGGAATGGGATGGATGCACGCGGTCGTCATTGTCTGATGTATCAATCAGCGCGGGTGGATAGGCGCGCGCAGGATTGATATTGTGCAGGGGAGAATAGCCCAGCAGCCAGTCGCGCGCGACCGGATCATCGGGATCGCCATATTCATCAATCCAGCCTGCACCCGACGGAAACAGATGATAGCGCAGCATGTCATACACACCGACATTGGCCCAGACCGCGCCGAAATCATCCGGATAGCGTGTCAGCATCACACCGCATAGCAGGCCGCCGTTGCTGCCGCCATGGCATCCGATCTGTGCGGGCGTTGTGATCCCCCGCGCTACCAGATCGCGCGCAATGGCCACGAAATCGGCGAAGGCCCGGTGCCGCCCTGCACCTTTTGCTGCCGTCCACCACGCTGGTCCCAACTCGCCGCCGCCACGGATATGCGCCATGACATAGGCCCCGCCGCGTTCCAGCCACAGCTTGCCCGTGATCGCGTCATAGCCGGGGTCAAGCGTCACGGCATATCCCCCGTAACCATACAGCATCACCGGCACCGGCCCCTGCACCCCCCTTGGGCGCACGATATGATAGGGGACTTCGGTCCCGTCTTCCGATGGCGCCATCAGCAGTTCAACCGCCAGATTGCGCGCATCAAATCGTGCAGGCTGCGCCATCAACAGGCGAAACGTCACCCCGGCGATGCCTGCCCCAAAGTCAAACAGATAGGTGCGCCGCGGCATCAGAAACCCCGATGCATGCAGCGTCAGCGTCCCATCCCCCGCATCGGCATTGGCATCAAACGTGCCCACCCAAAAAGACTCGGTCCCCTCTGGCAGCGGCACTTCCTGCGCGGGCCCGCCCGTATCAAGATGCAGCGCCATCAGGCGCGGTTGCAGTGTCTCGGTCTCGGTCCAGATCAGCCAGCCGTGATGGAAGAACACCGTTTCGGCCTTGACCGCCCGCCGTGGCCCCGGTGTGAACACCGCCCGCGCCGTGCCGCCCAACCGCCCCAGCACAAGCGTGCCGGCCGCAAATGCCCCATCCGATTGCGCAACATAGGCAAAATGCCGGCCATCCGTCATGCCGATGGCGTCAGGCGGGGTTGGCAGGTCAATCGGGCCATCCGAACCCAGCAGGGTCGAGACGTTCATGTTGATGGCCGGCATGCGCACATGCACCGGGAACACGCGGTCGCCTTGCTTGACCAGATAGGCCGTTGCCAGCAGATCATCGGCCGCACATGCGAAAACCTGCGTATTGCGCCCATCCCGGTGCAGGTGGCGCACCGTGCGGGGCCAACCTGACCGCGTCAGCGCGCCCGCGTCGCCTGTGCCACAGGTCCAGAGCAGCGTGTCGGCATCCATCCACTCGGCGGCGCCACCCCGTTCGGGTGCAATGTCAAACCCGCCCGGTACAATCCCCCGCGTGGTCAGGTCAAACTCTACATGCCGTGTCAGATCAGACCCGTCCAGCGACAGACGCAGCAGCACCTTTGTCGGATCAAACCACGCCGTCGCAGCCCCGCGCCAGTGCCAGACTTGCCCTGTAGCCGCACAGAACGCATCCAGATCGAACATGGTTTCCCATGCCGCATCCGGTGTGGGAACCTGATCCGCAGGCAGGCACAGCCACAGCCCACGCGGGTTTTCCGGCGTCATCTTGTAGGTGAACAGCCAGTCGCCCCGGCGCGAGACTGAGGGCAAGGAATCCTTCGCCTCCATGATCGCCCGCACCGCCGCCACGTCCTGCGCGAAGGCGTCGTCAATCAGCCGCGCCTCTGTCCGCGCATTCTCCGCGCCCACAAAGGCCGCGATGGCAGCCTCGTCATATTCCAGTTCCAGAAAATCAGACGGCATTGCGGAACACCTCGGCCAGCAGGGGCACAAGTGCCGCCTCATCTGCCGCCGTAAAGGCCGCTGGCGTATCACTGTCCAGATCCAGCACGCCCAGCAGCACACCTGCCCCGTTCCAGACCGGGATCACCAGTTCCGACCTTGTGCTGCTGGCGCAGGCGATATGGCCGGGAAATGCATCCACGTCCGGCACGTTCTGCACCTGGCCCGTGCGCGCCGCCGCCCCGCACACCCCGCGCGAAAACGGAATCACAAGGCAGCCATGCCCGCCCTGATAGGGGCCGATCTTCAGCAGGTCCGGCCCCACCACGCGGTAAAACCCCGTCCAGTCGGCATAGGGATGCAGGTGGTGCAGCTCGCAAACCACCGTCGCCATCAAGGCGACCGTATCCGTCTCACCATGGGTCAGCGCAAGGATCGCCTTGCGCAGGTCGGCGTAGTCAAAAGCAGCGTCCAGCATCATCAGTATCCTATTGCACAGCCATCCTTGCGCGGGTCAGACCCTGCCACCAGCACGCCGTCATCGCCCATCACAATCGCCTGCGCGCCGCCCAAGGGGATGTCGGGTGCTACAACCTTGTGCCCGCGCGCCGCAAGGTCGGCCGCCACCCGCGCGTCATAGCCGCGTTCCAGCCTAAAGCCATCCTGATCGGGGAAAGATCGGGGCGCATCAATCGCCGCCTGCACGCCAAGGCCGAAATCCACCATGTTCGTCACCAGCCGCGCATGGCCAGCCGGCTGATACGCCCCGCCCATCACGCCAAAGGGCATGGTGATCCGGCCCTGCTGCGCCAGCATGGCCGGGATGATCGTGTGCATCGGGCGCTTGCCGCCTGCCGCCTCGTTCGGATGCCCTTCCTCAAGCGTAAAGCCCGCCCCCCGGTTCTGGAAATTGATCCCGAACTTGGCGGATGCCAGCCCCGACCCAAAGCCCCAGAACACCGAATAGATCAGCGACACCGCCATCCGGTCCTTGTCCACCACCGTGATATAGATCGTGTCCTTGTGGATCGCCTCGGTCAGCGGGCGCGGATCAGCCATCGCGCGCTTCATGTCGATCAGCCCCGCCAGCCGCTTGGCCGTCTCTGGGGCCAGCATATGCGCAAGCCGCGTCGTATGGTCCGCGTCCGCCAGAAACCGGTTGCGCGCATCATAGGCAAGCTTGGCGGCCTCGCCCTCCAGATGCGCGCGGTCTGCACCGAACGGGTCCATCGCCGCCAGATCGAACTGCGACAGGATGTTGAGCAGCAGGATCGCCGTCGCACCCTGCCCATTCGGCGGATGCTCCAGCAGGTCGTGCGCCTTGTAGCTGCCCGCTACCGGATCGCCCCATGTGCAGGCGGTATTGGCGAAATCATCAGCCGTGTGCATGCCGCCAAGCGCGCGCAGCGAGGAGAGCATATCTTCGGCCACCTCGCCTGCGTAAAACCCATCGCGCCCGTCGCGCGCCACGCGCCGCAACACCTCGGCCTGCCCCGGCGCGCGGAATATCTGGCCTGCGCGCGGGGCCTTGCCATCCAGCAGATAGAACCGCCGCGCATCGCCTTTCAGATCGGCCGCATCCATCGCCCAGTCAAAGGCCACACGCGGGGCCACGGGCACGCCTTCATCCGCATAGCGGATGGCCGGGGCCAGCAGATCGGCCATGGGCAAGCGGCCATGAGCGGCGTTCAGCGTGCAGAACGCATCAATCGCGCCGGGCAGGGTGACCGCTTCAATCCCATGCACCGGCACCGCTGACAGGCCCCTTGCCCGCATATCCGCCGCCGACAACCCGGCTGGTGCGCGGCCTGACCCGTTAAGCGCCATCACCTGCTCACCGTCCGCTGGCTTGACCAGCACAAAGCAATCGCCGCCAATGCCCGTCATCTGCGGCTCGCACAGACCCAGCAGCACCGCGCCCGCAAGCGCCGCATCTGCGGCATTGCCGCCCGCCTGCAGCATGTCGATTGCCACCTTGGCCGCCAGCGGGTGCGACGTTGCGCACATCCCGTTGCTGGCATAGACGGCCGAGCGTCCGTTGATCTGGAAATCGCGCATCGCTGCCCCCCCTTTGCGTGGTTACATCCAGCAAAGCTAACCGCCCCTGCGGGAAATGCCAGTCCCGTTCGGGCGGATGATTGGGGGGATCAGGGCCTCGGCGCCGCAGGCAGGGTGGGGGCAAACGCCCACAGCGCCGAGGGAAGCTTTATGCAGCTACAGGCACAGATATGGCGACCATCTGGGTGCAAACTAGGGGGAAAATCAGGCCCTTTCGTGTCACTTTCGTCTAAGGCGAAACAACGGGCTGCGCGGGATCATATTGTTGATTTGCAAGCACAAAAGTCAATTCGTTCAGCGTGCCGTGCCGGGCATAGCGCAAATCCCGCGACAGCGTGCGAATCAAGAACCATCCAAAGCCGCCTTCAGGCAAGTCAGCGCCTTCGCCAAGCGGGGCAAGACGGCCTTCGGGCAGGGCGCTGTCCGGCATGGCTGTGCCACGGTCGGTGATCCGGCAGGCCACCTCACCCGCAGCCTGCCACAAGGTCAGCGTGATTTCGCCCTCGTCCGTATCGGCATAGGCATGTTCGACGATGTTGTTCATCGCCTCGGCCAGCACAAGTTCGGTCATGCCGCGGTCGTCGGGGGGCACACCGGCCAGAACCGGCCCTGCCATCAGCGCGGCCAGTGCTGCGCGCACCTCATCGAATGTGGCCGGAATTGCCAGTTGCGCAATCAGAATGCGGTTGATGGCAGGATCGGCAGGATCCAGACCATCAGCTGGCATCACGCAACGCACCCGGCACGGTCGCATGAATGCGAAACACGGAATCCATCCGCGTCAGGCGGAACACCTTTTCGACCGTCGGGGTCAGGCAGGCAAGTTCCAGCTTGCGCGCGGGCATCAGCAGTTTCATCACCGCCACCACGGCCCCAAGGCCGCTGCTGTCAAGAAAGCCCACCCGTGCCAGGTTCAGCACAACCCGCGCCGGGGCCGCCGCGTCGGCCGTTGCCGCGCGCATGCTTTCCTTGAACTGGATCGCCCCGGCCGCATCAATGCGCGCCTCATCAACATGGACGATCAGCATGTCGTCCAGAATTTCGCTGGTCAGTTTCATCACACCCTCCGGCCCCGCACCTGCGGCAAAACTAGGCGTGAAGGGTGAACAGAAGGTAAGGGTTCAATTCATCTGAAAATGCAACGGATATCGCCCATCCTCAAAATCCCCGAAAAGATCGGGCAGATCGGGATGGTCGACAGGCTGGCCGGTTTCATCCGGCACCAGGTTCTGTTCCGAGACATAGGCCACGTAGAATGACTGATCATTCTCGGCCAGCAGATGATAGAAGGGCTGGTTCTTGGCCGGGCGGCTGTCTTCCGGAATCGCCGCGTACCATTCATCGGTATTGTTGAACTTTGCATCGACATCAAAAACCACCCCCCGGAAGGGATGCTTCCGGTGGCGGACAATCTGGCCCAGGTGATATTTTGCCTGTGTCGGCTGCATCATGGTCGTACCCCCGCCCCCCTTGATAATCCTCTGCTGCGGGCCTGTCCAGAAAGCAGCGCATGTCTGCGGGAAACAGTCTGTAAACCATGCGCATGCCAGACGGGGCCGCGGGCCTGCCTGGCCGTGATCGCGCTTTTCTGATGAACGGGGGGTGCGCAGGGCATTTTACACCGGGCGGATTTGCACTAATGTCCCCCAAAACAAAATGAAACGAGGGGCAAATGAGCAGACTTCTTCGTGCGTCAGTGTTGCTGATGTTCCTGGCCTCTTGCGGTGGTGGCAATTTCTCTGCGCCGCGCAACCTTGATGATGCCTGCGCGCTTGCGCGTGAACGCCCCGAATATTTCCGGGCGATGCAGGCCACCGAGCGCAAATGGGGCGTGCCCGTGCATGTGCTGATGGCAACGATTTATCAGGAATCAAAATTCGTGGGGAATGCGCGCACACCGCACCGTTTTGCCCTGGGCATCATTCCGCTGGGCCGCCAAAGCAGCGCTTACGGCTATAGCCAGGCGCTGGATGCGACCTGGGAAGAATATCAAGAGGCCGAGGGTGGCCGCCGCGCACGCCGCGACCGGATCGCCGATGCCACGGATTTCATGGGCTGGTACATGCATGAAAGCGAACAGCGCCTGGGCATTTCGAAATACGATGCCGAAGCGCAGTATCTGGCCTATCACGAAGGGCGCACCGGCTATGCCAACCAAAGCTACCTGTCCAAGGGCTGGCTGGTCGAGGTTGCAGCCAGTGTCGCCACGCGCGCGGCGCAGTACCAGACCGAGTTGGCCAGCTGCCGCTAGCCGCCCCCCGCCCGTCATGGGCCCGTCACGCTGCGCGTGGCAGGCCTAGTTGCGGCGCGTGATTTCGGACTGGATCGAGAACAGGCTGGTCGGAAAACTGCCGCCCTTTTGCATTTCGCCCAGGATGACAGTGGTTTCCTGACCGCTGTCATCGGTGATGATCCACTGGCGCAGCTCGACCGGACCATCGGTAAAGACCATGTCGATCGTCCCATATTCCGGGTGGTCAGGGTCTTGCGCCTTGACCCGGGTCGAGGTGCCATCGGCGCTGTGCGCCACCACCATCCCGGACCGGCCCAGATCAACCGTCTCTGCCAGAATCAGGTTCAGCGGCGTGCGGGTCAGCGGATACTGTTCGGGCGGCTGGTTCGACTTGCCGTCAAACACGGCAACCGATCCCGCACTTGCAAGCACAAGACTGTCATCCGGTGGCGCATATTCAAAGCGCACGCGGCCGGGGCGGCGGATATACAGCTTGCCGGTCGAGATTGACCCGTCAGCATTCACCTGGGTGAAATCTGTTTCAACGGTGGTCAGGCCGTTCAGATACTGGCTGATCGTTCCCAGACCGATCTTTTCGGCCCGGGCGGGCAGGGGAAAGGCAAGAAGGGCAAGCGGGGCCAACAGGGCGCGACGTGTGATCATGGAACAAGAATAATCACTCTGCCCCGGGCTTGCATCCCCCAACTTGTCACAAGGCAGAGAGATGCCGACATGTTTCAAAACACAGCTGCGCGCCGGCATCCGGCAATTGCGCCGGGCATGACCCGCCCACCTTTGGCGCGCCAATGGTCACAAGGGGTGTTCAAGACAGGCTAGAACAGGTCGAGCAGCCGTTGCAGGTAATCGCGTTCGGCACCCGACCAGTCCTGCTCGCCCGAACGGCGGCGGATTTCTTCCAGCAGGTCTTGTGCGCGGCGATAGACATCTTCGCCTTGCAGCATGTTGCGGTCAGACCCGATACGCGCGGCATCATTCATGTCGCGACCCAGCGGGTCGATCTGGCCGCCGGGGTCATTCTGGCCGAACTGTTCGCCCGTCGCCGCTTCGCCTTGCTGTTCGCGCTGTTCCTGCGCCATCGCCTCGCCGAACTGGCGCATGCCGTCGCGCATCGCCTCCATTGCTTCGGCCTGCCTGTCCAGTGCGCCGTTCAGGTCGCCCTCGCGCAGCGCGCGCTCGGCTTCCTCCATCGCCCGGCCTGCTTCGTCCAGCGCCCGGCGCCCGGCCTCGCCCTGCGGGGTGCCATCGCCCGGCAACTGCCGCTGGCCCAACTGATCCAGCCCGCGCTGCAAGTCTTGCTGGCGTTCCGCCAGACTGCGGTTATCCGGTTGCTGGCCGTTCGGGTCTTGACCTTGACCTTGTCCCTGGCCCTGACCGGGTTGCTGTTGCTGCCCCTGCTGCCCCTGCTGCCCCGGTTGCTGGCCTTCATTCGGCTGGCCATCCTGTCGCGCATCGCCTGCTGGCCGGGGCCGCCCTGACCCCCGCCACCCTGGCCCTGCACGACCTGCATGTTCTCCATGAACTCGCGCAGCTGTTCCATCAGCTCGGCCGCTTCGGCTGTCTTGCCCTCTTCCATCAGGCGCTGCAATTCGTCCAGCATCTGCTGCAACTGATCGCCCGACATCGCCTGACCCTGCTGGTTCTGCGACATCTGCCCATCCGGGTTCTGTTCCGCTTCGCGCGCCAGCTGGTTGATGTATTCATCCAGCGCCTGCTGCATTTCTTCCATCAGCCGGTCGATTTCCTCGGGGCTGGCCCCGTTCCGGATCGCCTCATCCAGCCGGTCCTGTGCCCGCTGCAGCCGCGCCAGCGCCGAGGCCAGATCGCCCTCCTCCACCAGAAGCGCGATATCCCACAGCTCGGCCGCAATTTCATCGCGCGCTTCCGCCGTCAGATCGCGCTTTTCCGCATCCAGCCGCCGCAGCGCCACGCG
Source organism: Paracoccaceae bacterium (assembly GCA_025458385.1). Classification (GTDB taxonomy): domain Bacteria; phylum Pseudomonadota; class Alphaproteobacteria; order Rhodobacterales; family Rhodobacteraceae; genus JAAFHS01. The sequence continues at coordinate 8,238 of JALOSO010000108.1, forward strand.
CAGGCGCAGATAGGCCCTTTCATTGCGGATCAACGCCTCGGGCCTGTTGGTGATCGCCTTCAGATATTGCACTGACAACGGCGCATTCGCGCGGCTCCACAGCAGATCCCGCCGCACCTCGATCAAGGCCGCTGCGAAGGGGTCAAAGAACCGCTTGCCCGGCAGCACCACCGCCGCCGGTGCCGCCGCCCCCATCTGGTTGGCCGCATCCGTCGCCTGATAGGTCATCGTCACCGGCAGGTTCGCAAAAGGGTGCTCTGACAGATCATCAATCAGCGTTTCGGTGAATTCAGCGCGGTCACCCGTCACCGGCAAGGGCAGGTCCAGCACGATCGGCTCGCGCGCCTCGGGCTCAACGCTCAGGCCAAAGCGGCGGTCCACCGCGGCCAGATCAAGCGCAATCGTGACCTGCCCCGCCACCACGCCATAATCATCCGTCGCCTTGAAGGCTTGCGTGAATTCGCCCGTGCCCTTGCGGGTTATCTCACCATCAGGCGCAATTGTCGGGGGGGCGTCAGCGATGATGGCAATCTTCCATGTCTTGCCGTTCGGACCGGCGATGGCAATTTCACCCGATTGCACGGCCACAAAATCATGCTGCGGGTCTGATGCGGGCGGCACCTCTGTGCGGCCTGAGACCGTCTCGCTGAGTGTCAACTGGCCGACTTCACCATACAGGCGGAACTGCAGCCGCGTGCCTGCGGGCAGGGACAAATCGCCTTGCGCCACGTCATTCAGATACAGCGATGGCTTGCCCGTATAGGCCGGCGGTTGCGCCCAGCCTTCCCATGTTGGCCCTGTTACTGCCGCAACGCCACTGCCGGGCAGTGCAGCACCCGCTGATGTCACGCGCCACAATGAACCGAAAAGCACGGCCATCACCAATGCGGTCAGCGCCACATAGCGCAAGGCGAACGGATCACGTGCCGCGATGCGCAGGTCAGGTTCCACCGCCTTGGCCTGCGCCGCCTTTGCCGCCATGCGCTGCACATGCGCCTGCCAGACGGCCTGCGATGCGGCATCGCCGACGCCGATCGCCTGCGTATCCTGCAAAGCTGCAATCGGCCGCCCGGGCAAGCGGCTGTCAAGCCGCGCCATCGCCTCGGCTTCGGTCGGCTTGCGGAACTGCTGCCAGGCATACCAGCCCGCATAGACCAGCCCCAGCACCGTGGCCACCAGCCCGGCCCAGACCACCTCGATCCCCAGCCGATTATGGGCATCGAAGGCCAATGCCGCCAGCAGCGCCATCAACACAGTCCACAATGGCCAGAAGGCGCGCGTAATGCGTTCAGCCCAAAGCCCTGCCAGCGTCAACCGCAAAGGGCCACGCAGCCGCAAAAGCGCAGGGTGACGGTTCAGGTCTGTCATGCGCCCTTCCGTTGCCGTGGCATCATAGCCATGCCGGTATGGTATCGCGTTTCAGGATTTCGTCAAAGGTCGGCCTTTCCCGAATGACGGCGAATTGATCCGCCTTCACCAGCACCTCGGGGATCAGCGGCCGCGTGTTGTATTCTGACGCCATCACCGCGCCATAGGCGCCTGCAGAACGAAAGGCCACCAGATCACCTTCGGCCACCGGCGCCATCGCGCGGCCCTTGGCAAAGGTATCGCCAGATTCGCAGACCGGCCCAACAATATCAAAGCTTTGGGGTTCCACCCCCGGCACGGGTTCCACCACCGGGATGATGTCGTGGTGCGCGCCATACATGGCAGGGCGCACCAGATCATTCATCGCCGCATCAAGGATCAGGAAATTCCGCCCTTCGCCGTGTTTGAGGTAAATCACCCCCGCCACCAGCAGCCCCGCATTCCCCGAAATCAGGCGGCCCGGCTCGATCTCGATCTCGCAGCCCAGATCGCCCACGGTCCGCTTGATCAACGCACCGTAATCCGTGGGCAAAGGCGGCGCCTCATTCGACCGCGTGTAGGGAATGCCAAGCCCACCGCCAAGATCCAGCCTGCGGATGTCATGCCCCTCGGCCCGCAACTGGCGCGTCAGGTCGGCCACCATCAGATAGGCCTGCTCGAAGGGTGCAAGGTCCGTCAGCTGGCTGCCGATATGCACATCGATCCCCACCACATCAAGGCCCGGCAGGCTGGCAGCCTCTGCATAAACCGCCGAGGCACGGCTGATCGGAATGCCGAACTTGTCACCCTTCTTGCCGGTCGAGATTTTCTCATGCGTTTTCGCATCCACATCCGGGTTCACCCGGATGGTGATCGGCGCCACCAGCCCCAAAGACGTGGCCACCTCGGACAGCGCCCGCAACTCCGGTTCCGATTCCACGTTGAACTGCCGGATGCCGCCCTCCAGCGCCACACGCATTTCCGCCCGCGTCTTGCCTACGCCTGAAAACACGATCCGCTCGCCCGGCACGCCCGCTGCCTTGGCGCGCATGTACTCGCCCACGCTGACCACATCCATGCCAGCGCCCAGATCGCCCAGCGTCTTCAGCACCGCCACATTGGACAGCGATTTGATCGCAAAGCACACCTGATGCGGCAGGGGGGTCAAGGCATCCGTAAACAGGCGGTAATGCCGCGTCAGCGTCGCCGTGGAATACACATAGAACGGCGTGCCGACACTGGCTGCGATGTCGGCAATCGCCACGTCTTCGGCATGCAAATGGCCGTTCTTGTAGGTGAAATGGTCCATCTTGCCCTGCCAATCCGCTGCCCGCCCGCGTATAGCAGAACCCGCCCCGCGTGCAATCATCCCGCACCCTTGCACTTGTCCGCGCCCTGCCGCAATTTGCTGCAAACACAAGGGGCAAACATGGCACGCACCATCATCATCCAAACCCACGGTGGACCCGAGGTCATGGAACTGGCCGATCACCCCGTGCCCGCCCCCGGCCCGGGCCAGATCAGCATTGCCCACTATGCCATCGGCCTGAACTATATCGACACCTATCACCGCTCTGGCCTTTATCCCCTGCCACTGCCCACAGGGCTGGGGTCCGAGGCCGCAGGTATCGTCACCGCCCTTGGCGAAGGCGTCACGCACCTTTCTGTTGGTGACCGTGTCGCCTATGCCGGTGGCCCGCCCGGCGCCTATGCGGCTGCGCGCACCATGCCCGCCGCCCCCGTTGTGCGCCTGCCCGATGGCATCAGTTTCGATACCGCCGCCGCCATGATGCTCAAGGGCCTCACCACGCATTACCTTTTCCGCCGCACTGTCCCCATCACCCCCGCCGATACCGTCCTGTTCCATGCCGCAGCAGGGGGCGTGGGCCTGATCGCCTGCCAATGGGCGCGGTCCGAAGGCATTCCCCTCATCGCCACGGCGGGCAGTGATGACAAATGCCAGATGGCGCTGGATCATGGTGCCACCCACGCCATCAATTACCGCACCACCCCCGATTTCGCCGCCCGTGCGCGCGAACTGACCGGCGGGCGCGGTGTGGATGTCGTGATGGATGGCGTGGGCAAGGACACATTCGAAGGCTCGCTGAACGCCCTGCGTCCACTTGGCATGATGATCAGCTTTGGCAATGCCAGTGGCAAGGTCCCGCCCTTTGACATCGGTATCCTCGCCGCCAAGGGTTCTCTGAAAATCACCCGCCCCACGCTGTTTGCGCATACCGCCGACCCTGCCACCCTGCAGCAGATGGCCGCCGAATTGTTCGAAAAGGTGCAGTCAGGGGCCATAAACATCCGCATCGACCAGCGCTTTGCATTGGAAAATGTGCAGGATGCCCACCGCGCGCTGGAATCGCGCGTCACCACCGGGGCCACAATTCTGACCCCCTAACACTTTCAATGTCGCACAAATATCCCACGGGGGTGCGGGGGTGTGAAACCCCCGCTTTCCGCAGTCAGCCCACGCGCGACCGCAGAAACAGATAGAGCGGCAAGCCGCAGCTGACCCCGATGCAAAATGTCGCCGGAATCGCGATGAGATTCGCCCAAGCCTTGCGCTGCACCGTTTCCGCCACAATCCACACCGTCAACGCAATCGCCGCAATCGTCAGGTCCCACGTCAGGCCCGTGGTTGACGCATTGACGTACCACGCATCAATCAGCCCGCCCAGACCCGTGCCCGTTTCGCGCATGTAACGCACAAACCAGTACATCGGGTGGATCGCCCCCCAGATGGCCAGCGCCAGATAAACCCATCGCATCATAGCTCTGTCCCCGATCCCGCAATGCCCACGTCAACCCCGCCCACATTGCCGCGCACCGTCGGCGTCACGATGACGCCACCTGGCCCCACATTCATGCCGATTCCAAGTTGCGGCCCCGCCGTGCAGGCCGCCATCACCAACAGAACCAGAATGGCCAGGATCCGCATGGCCCGATCAAACCGGCGTTGGCAGGAACGGATCAGGGTCCGCCGGGGCGTCATCAATCGGCACATCGGGCTGATAAAGGCTGTTGCCTTCATCCACGCCTTCGGGGCCGGTGAACTTTGATCGCTCGAATTCCAGATCGTCTTCCCAATAGCTGACGCCACCGCCGAACGAGTCTGGCAGTGAACAGCCACTGGTCAGCAGGACAGCACTCATCACTGCAGAAAGTACACGGATGGTCATTTCACGGCTGCGCTTCAATCTGGTCGGGGTTCACAACCACAACACCCGCCGCAACTTCGCCCGCGACAGTCACACCCGGCTGCGCCGCCGAGGGCGCGCCATCGGCGCCACAGGCGGCAAGGGCCAACACGGCAAGCATGGCAATCAATCGCATGGCGTCTTTCCTTTTGGTGTTCGTTTCCGGCAGCTTACCCGGCCAGCGCCGCTTTCCAACGGGCAATCTGTTCACGCACCCTGACCGGCGCGGTTCCGCCATAGGACAGGCGGCTATTCACGGAATTGACCACGCCCAGCACCGCAAAGACATCTTTTGTAATGCCCGCGTGCACATTCTGCATGTCGGCAAGGTGCAGGTCCGGCAGATCGCAGCCTTTGCTTTCCGCCAGCGCAACCAGCGTGCCCGTGACGTGATGCGCCTCGCGGAACGGCAGGTTCAGGGCGCGCACCAGCCAATCCGCAAGGTCCGTCGCTGTCGAAAACCCCGATCCCGCCGCCGCCGCCAGCGCCGCGCGGTTCGCCGTCATATCGCCCACCATCCCCGTCATCGCCGCCAAGGCCAGCATCAGCGTATCGGCGGCGTCAAAGACCTGTTCCTTGTCTTCCTGCATGTCCTTGGAATAGGTCAGCGGCAGGCCCTTCATCACCGTGAACAAGGCCACCGTCGCCCCCATGATCCGCCCCAGCTTGGCCCGCAGCAATTCCGCCGCATCCGGGTTCTTCTTCTGCGGCATGATGCTGCTGCCCGTGGTCCACTTGTCACTTAGCGTCACAAAGCGGAACTGCGCGGTCGACCAGATCACCAGCTCTTCCGCAAAACGGCTCAGGTGCATCGCGCACATGGCCGAGGCCGAAAGAAACTCCAATGCGAAATCCCGGTCACTCACCGAATCCAGACTGTTCGCTGTTGGCCGGTCAAACCCCAGGGCCTTTGCCGTCATGTGCCGGTCAATCGGAAAGGACGTTCCCGCCAGCGCCGCAGCACCCAATGGGCATTCGTTCATCCGTGCGCGTGCATCGGCAAACCGCCCGCGATCGCGCGCCAGCATTTCGACATAGGCCATCATGTGATGGCCCCATGTCACCGGCTGCGCCGTCTGCAGATGCGTAAAGCCCGGCATGACCCAATCCGCACCCGCCTCGGCCTGCGCCAGAAACGCGCCCATCAGCGCCGTGATGCCCGCAATCGCCGCATCGCACTGATCGCGCACCCACAGCCGGAAATCCACCGCCACCTGATCATTGCGCGACCGGGCCGTATGCAGGCGGCCTGCAGGGGCACCAATGATGTCCTTCAGCCGGGCCTCCACATTCATGTGGATGTCTTCCAGATCGGTGCGGAACTGCAGCTTTCCGGTTTCAATCTCTGACAACACCGTGAGAAGGCCTTCCCCGATCGCTTCGGCATCCTTATTCGTCAGAATGCCTGTGGCGGCGAGCATCGCCGCATGGGCACGGCTGCCAGCAATGTCCTGGGCATAAAGCCGCTGGTCGAATGCGATAGAGGCGTTGATCGCCTGCATGATCGCGTCCGGGCCTTCGGCAAAGCGCCCGCCCCACATGCTGTTGGCCGTCTTTGAAGTCATGGAATTTCCCTTTGGGAGCAGTGAATGCGCAACGTTCTGGCCACCATCTATACGGCCCTTATCCTTGGTGCAAACGTCCTTGGTGCAAACCCGGCACGGGCCGATGTCAGTGCACTGCGGGCAGGCGATATGCTGAAGCTGAACCTTGTCGAGGCGACAGCACTGCCGGATGTGGCCATTTTTGACGGCGGCGGCGCCCCACATTCCCTGTCGCAATGGCAAGGCCAATGGGTTGTGCTGAACTTCTGGGCCACATGGTGCGCCCCCTGCCGGCATGAGATGCCGTCACTTGACCGGTTGCAGGCCGCCATCCCCGAACTTGCCGTCTTGCCCGTCGCGACCGGTCGCAATTCTGCCGAAGGCATCACCCGCTTTTATGAAGAGGCCGCCGTGACTGGCCTGCCGGTGCTTCTGGACCCCAAATCCGAACTGGCGCGGGCGATGGGTGTGCTTGGCCTGCCAGTGACCGTCATCGTCAACCCCGAAGGGGCCGAAGTTGCCCGCCTGATCGGCGACGCGGCATGGGACAGCGCCGATGCGCAGACCGTGCTGAAGGCCATGATGGCCGCAGCAAAGCAATAAGGCCCCGAAACGCCGGCATGCCTGCCGACTGGCCCTAGAGGTTCAGTCGTTCCAGCGCCCAGCCTTCCTTGGCCAGCAGGTTCAGCACACCTTCCTCGCCTGACAGATGCAGCGCCCCGAAGGCCGCAAAAACAGGCCCTTCGGCAGCGGCCTGTTCAAGAACCGGGATCCACTTGCGGTTGCGCCCGTTCATCAGGGCCTCTTCCATCACGGCAAATTCGCGTTCGACGCGTTCCGGCGTATAGCCCGGCAGCGTCAGTGACATGTCGCGCATGAATTCCCAGATCAACCGGCTGTTCTGCGCAAAATAGGCATCGGCCAGCGTGACTGCCATATCCGCTGCGGCATGATCCATCAGCAGGGCGTTCTGCACCATTTCAACCTGTTCTTGCGCCGACAACTGCCCAAAGATGTGCAGCACGGTGTCATAGGGTTCCATCCCGCGCACCGGCACTTGCGCTGCTTCGGCCAGACGCATGATTTCGAAATCCAGACCGCCCTTGTCATCAAGCTGTGCCACCGCACAGGGCGGGATGGCCAGCAGGACCGAGACATACCACGGCTGGAACTTTGCCACCATGAAGGCTGGCACCTGCCGCTCGGCCATTGCTGCCGCAAGCCGGGTCCAGTCCTCTGGCGGCAATTGCTGCATCAATGACGGGCCTTGGGTGATCAGCATCGCCGACGGGTCTTGCGTCAGATGCGCCTTCAACGCAGCCTCTTCCTCTGGGCCCGCCTCGACCAGCACAGTCTGCGCCGACGCGACCAGCGGGCCGATCACCGCCAGCGTGGCGTCATGGCGCGGGTCATCAAGGTGATAGGTGCCAATGATGGTGATCTGCTGGTCACCCCTTGTGGCCTGCCAGAAATTTCCTTGCGCGAAGGGCGCGCTGTCCGTGCGCGCCTGCAAGGCGCCCAGTGCGGCCGGGTCCATCTGCGCGGTCAGGTTTTTCCCGGCACATTCGGCCTGCACAATCTGCGCCAGACATGACAAGACCACACCCGCAATCCATTTCCGCAGCATCCGTTTCCTCCGCGCCTGCATCGCGCGAACGCTGCCATCCCCGCTGGCACAAGCCAAGCAAAACGTGGCGCGGGTTGATCAAATTTTGGCGGAACGGGTGTTGACTCGGGCGCCGCCGATGCCTAACTGACCGCTCGTTAGCACTTGGGTCTGTCGAGTGCTAAACCTCAACATCTTTAGGGAGTGACACCAGATGGCATTCACACCGCTGCATGACCGCGTGCTGGTCCGCCGTATCGAAGGCGAAGAAAAAACCAAGGGCGGGCTGATCATCCCCGATACCGCCAAGGAAAAGCCGGCCGAAGCCGAAGTGATCGCTGTTGGCCCGGGCGCCCGCAAGGACAGTGGCGAACTGATCGCCCCGACCGTCAAGGCCGGTGACCGCGTGCTGTTCGGCAAATGGTCGGGCACCGAGGTCACGATCGACGGCAAGGAACTGCTGATCATGAAAGAAAGCGATATCCTTGGCGTGATCGCCTGAGGGGGCGTGGGTTTCACCCACCCTACGCTAACTTAACCCATTCAAGGAGCTATCAAAATGGCTGCAAAAGACGTCAAGTTTGACACCGACGCCCGCGACCGCATGCTGCGCGGCGTGAACATCCTCGCCGATGCGGTGAAGGTGACGCTGGGCCCGAAAGGCCGCAACGTGGTGATCGACAAATCGTTCGGTTCGCCCCGCATCACCAAGGACGGTGTGACGGTTGCCAAGGAAATCGAGCTGGCTGACAAGTTCGAGAACATGGGCGCCCAGATGGTGAAGGAAGTCGCTTCCCGCACCAACGACGAAGCCGGCGACGGCACCACCACCGCGACCGTGCTGGCCCAGGCGATCATCAAGGAAGGCATGAAGGCCGTTGCGGCCGGCATGAACCCGATGGACCTGAAGCGCGGCATCGATCTGGCCACGACCAATGTCGTCGCCGCGATCAAGGCAATGGCCCGCCCCGTGAAGGACTCGGCTGAAGTTGCACAGGTTGGCACCATCTCGGCCAACGGCGAAACGGAAATCGGCCGTCAGATCGCGGAAGCGATGCAGAAGGTCGGCAACGAGGGTGTGATCACCGTCGAAGAGAACAAGGGCCTTGAGACGGAAACCACCGTCGTTGAAGGCATGCAGTTCGACCGCGGCTACCTGTCGCCTTACTTCGTCACCAACGCCGACAAGATGGTTGCCGAGCTGGAAGACGCCTTCATCCTGCTGCACGAAAAGAAACTTTCGTCGCTGCAGCCGATGGTTCCGCTGCTGGAAGCCGTCATCCAGTCGCAGCGC